>JARRRL010000048.1:0-11494 GCA_037380725.1 Gammaproteobacteria bacterium
TAGGATCAGAGCCTGGGTTTCCCCCGCTTTGAATAACCTATCAATACACAAGTAGTGGTCAGCCGGAGATCGCCTGTTAATATTCTGCTGATTGACTGGACTTACAAGACACAGGAAGAAGGATAAGTCCATGGAATATAACGAATTTTCTCAGTGCGGCGCGGTTGGTGCAGCGCAGTATCGGGTTGGTTTCCTGTTGATCGATAATTTCACATTGCTCGCTTTGGCGTCAGCGATCGATCCGCTGCGTATGGCGAACCAGCTTACAGGAACCGAACTTTACTCGTGGCAGCTGTTGTCTCGCGATGGCGAAGCCGTCAAAGCCAGCAACGGCGTTGCGATTTCCCCCGACGGTTCGATAGTCGATAAAAAAGTCTTCGATATTGTGATCGTGGCCGGCGGTGTCGACATTACCCGCAGTTACTCCTCCAAGGAAGTCAGCTGGCTGCAGTCCCAGGCGCAGAAAAAGGTATTGCTGGGTGCGGTTTGCACCGGCGCCTATGTTCTGGCCAGTGGTGGCTTGCTTGATGGTTACCATTGCAGCGCTCATTGGGAATGCCTGGCGTCTTTGCAGGAGCGCTTCCCTCGGGTGAACTGCACCAACCATCTTTACACCCTAGACCGGGACCGCATGACCTGCACCGGCGGCAATGTGGCGATGGATATGATGCTGAGCATGATCACCCGTCAGCACGGCAAGGCGTTGACCAGTGCGATTTGCGATATGCTCGTGTGCGATCGTGTCCGTCCGGACAATGAACTGCAACGGACGCCGATGCGTCGGTTACTCACCACGACCCAGCCCAGGCTGGCCGAAGTAACCGAATTGATGGAAGCCAATATCGAAGAACCGATAGAGCTGGAAGAGCTGGCCAGTTTCGTGGGTATTTCCCGTCGTCAGCTGGAGCGTCTGTTCCTCAAACACCTCAACTGCACACCGTCGCGCTATTACCTGAAGCTGCGCTTGGATCGGGCACGTCAACTGCTCAAGCAGACCACCTGCTCCATCATCGAAGTTGCCTCTATGTGCGGTTTTGTCTCTGCCCCGCATTTCAGCCGCTGTTACCGCAAATACATCGGTATTTCTCCCAAAGAGGAGCGGGCCGCGGTCTGGTCGCTCAAGCAACTGGAAGCCTCCAGTGACGACACCGTCACCGCGCTTCCGACTGCCTCCTACAGCGCCCTGAGCGTCGCCCAGGCCGAACCCACCTATGGTGCCGTTAACTTCATGCCCACCCTTTTGCGGATTGACTCGGCTAAGTTGGCTGCTTCTGGTTAAAATTGTTGGCCTAAGCCGCCTTTGCTTTTAGTGCTTTTGGCGACAGAGATCGCCCCCATCGCAAACCGCTGCCGATTTTGGTGTTTCTGCTGTCGCATCCAGTGAATTTGGGGGGAGCCCCCCTGGATACACTTGCGCCATGGCTTGCTCCATGCTCGTCCAACCAACCGTCGGGATGTCGATATGAACGCAACTGAACTGCATCAGAAATCCATTGTTATCGATGGACTAATTATCGCCAAATGGAACCGTGAACTCTTCGAAGACATGAGCAAAGGGGGCCTTACCGCCGCTAACTGCACCGTCTCTGTATGGGACGACTTTCAGGCCACAGTCGACAACATCGTCGACATGAACAAGCTCATCGAAGAAAACGCCGACCTGGTGCTGAAAGTTCACAACACCGACGACATCCTGCGGGCGAAAGCGGAAGGCAAAACCGGCATCCTAATGGGCTTTCAAAACGCCCATGCCTTCGAAGATCAGCTCGGTTACGTCCAGATTTTTAAAGACCTCGGTGTCGGTGTTGTGCAAATGTGCTACAACACCCAAAATCTCGTCGGAACCGGTTGCTACGAGCGTGATGGTGGGCTTTCCGGTTTCGGGCGTGAAATCGTCGCCGAAATGAACCGCGTTGGCATTATGTGCGACCTCTCCCACGTTGGCAGCAAAACCTCTGAAGAAGTCATTCTTGCCTCCAAAAAGCCCGTGTGCTACTCCCACTGCCTGCCGTCCGGGCTGAAAGAGCACCCGCGTAACAAATCCGACGAAGAACTGAAATTTATTGCCGACCACGGCGGCTTTGTTGGCGTCACCATGTTCACGCCCTTCCTTAAAAAAGGTGCCGACGCTACCATCGACGACTACGTTGAAGCCATCTCCTACATCGTCGACCTTGTCGGTGAAGACCAGGTCGGTATCGGCACCGATTTTACCCAAGGCCAGGACAAAGCCTTTTTTGATTACCTCACGCACGACAAAGGCTATGCACGCGAGCTGACCCAATTCGGAAAAATCGTAAACCCCGAAGGTATTCGCACCGTTGGCGAATTCCCCAACCTGACCGAAGCCCTGTTGCGCAACGGTTTCTCCGAGCGCTTGACGCAAAAAATCATGGGCGATAACTGGTTGCGTATCCTCCGTGAAGTCTGGGGTGAGTGATCTGTGATTTGATGTGGGAGATGCTGAACGCGGGTGATTTCCGCTTCGCATCGCAGAATTAGCTATATATATGAAAAATATAGAGGAAAAACAATGACAACACACGCGCCTGAAATGCCGATCGAAGTGGATAGCGAGACTGGGGTTTGGACCACCGACGCCCTGCCGATGCTGTACGTACCCCGACACTTCTTCGTGAACAACCACTGCGCGATTGAAGACGAAATTGGCCCCGAACGCTACGCCGATATCCTCTACAAAGCCGGCTATAAATCCGCCTGGTACTGGTGCGAAAAAGAAGCCGAATTGCATGGGCTGCAAGGCCCTGACGTATTCGAACATTACATGCGGCGTTTATCACAACGCGGCTGGGGCCTGTTCACCATCGAACAGCTCGACATCGAAGCCGGTACCGCCCGGATTCGCCTTGATCACTCCGCTTTTGTTTATCAATACGGAAAGGTGAATCGCAAGGTGGATTACATGTTCACTGGTTGGTTCGCCGGAGCGATGGATCAAATCGCTGAAGCGTTGGGCTTCGACGTGAAAACACAAGCTGTTCAAACCCAGAGCGCCGCAGAGGAAGGGGTTGAGTATGGCCTCTTTGAAGTGACACCCGTTAAGTAATGAAACAAGTAAGTAATGAAACAAATAAGCAATGAAGCACGTTATTGCTAATTTAAGGCTGTTTACGAGTTCCGCAGCAGGCACCCCAGTTAACCAGCACCTCAGTTAACCAGTGTGGGTTAAGCTTCAATACGGAGTCAGCCACCGATGCACACCAAGGGGTAAGTATATGTCCCAGTTTGAAGCGCTTTTTCGGCCTTTGCAGATTAACCAATTAACCATTCGTAACCGGGTGGTGAGTACCGCGCACGCCGAAGTGTATGCCACCGACGGCGGCATGACGACTGACCGGTATGTGAAATATTACGAAGAAAAAGCCAAAGGCGGATGTGGCTTATGCATCTGTGGGGGCTCCAGCGTCGTCTCCATCGATAGCCCGCAAATATGGTGGAGTTCCGTTAATCTATCCACCGACCGTATCATCCCTCACTTCCAGAATCTCGCTGACACCGTCCACAAACACGGCGGCAAAATCATGATTCAGATCACCCACATGGGCCGACGCTCACGGTGGGACGGCGAGCACTGGCCCAACCTGATGTCGCCCTCCGGCATTCGTGAGCCGGTTCACCGCGCCACCTGCAAAACCATCGAAGAAGAAGAGATCCAGCGTGTTATTGCCGACTTCGCCCAGGCTGCACGCCGCGCCAAAGAAGGCGGCCTCGACGGTGTCGAACTTTCCGCCGTGCACCAGCATATGATCGACCAATTCTGGTCACCGCGCGTCAATAAACGCACCGACCAATGGGGCGGCAGCTTCGAAAACCGTATGCGCTTCGGCATGGAAGTCCTCAAAGCCGTACGTGAAGAAGTCGGTCGCGACTTCGCCGTAGGTATGCGTATTTGTGGTGATGAATTCCATCCGGACGGTCTAAACCATGACGACATGAAACAGATCGCCAAATACTACAACGACACCGGCCTGCTCGACTTTTTCGGCGTCGTCGGCTCCGGGTGCGATACCCACAACACGCTGGCCAACGTCATTCCGAACATGTCCTATCCGCCCGAGCCGTTTCTGCACCTCGCGGCTGGCATCAAGGAAGTGGTCGACGTACCCGTCATTCACGCTCAAAACATCAAAGACCCGAACCAGGCCGAGCGTATTCTCGAAGCCGGTTACGTTGATTTCGTTGGTATGACCCGTGCCCACATCGCCGACCCTCATTTGATCGCTAAAATCAAAATGAACCAGGTCGATCAGATTCGTCAGTGCGTGGGCGCCAACTACTGTATTGACCGTCAATACCAGGGCCTGGACGTTTTATGCATCCAGAATGCTGCCACCTCACGCGAATACATGGGGCTGCCCCACATTATCGAAAAAACCCAGGGGGCAGTTCGCAAGGTATTGGTCATCGGCGGTGGCCCCGGCGGAATGGAAGCGGCACGCGTTGCGGCTGAGCGTGGCCATCCTGTCACGTTGATCGAAAAAGCCAATGAACTGGGTGGGCAGATTACACTGGCTGCTAAGGCGCCACAGCGGGACCAGATAGCCGGGATCACGCGGTGGTATGCGCTGGAATTGGAGCGTCTGGGGGTCGAAATTCGTTTCGATACCGCCGCCGATGTCGCGTTGGTTCGCGACATTCAACCGGATATCTGCATCCTTGCTACGGGTGGAATACCCTTCATGGAACAAAACCCCGAGTGGGGTTTTGACGAAGGTTTGGTGGTTTCGTCCTGGGATATTTTGAGTGGCAGCGTCGAACCCGGCAAAAACGTTCTGGTATACGACACCATTTGCGAGTTCTCCGGCATGTCCGTAGCGGATTACCTGGCCGCCAAGGGCTCCCTGGTCGAACTGATCACCGACGATATCAAACCCGGTGTCGGCATCGGCGGCACCACCTTCCCAACCTACTATCGCAGTTTGTACGAGCGCGAAGTCATCATGAGTTCCGACATGATGTTGGAGAAAGTCTACGCCGAAGGCGATAAGAAAGTCGCCGTGCTGGAAAACGAATACACCGGTCAAAAGGAAGAACGCGTTGTCGACCAGGTGGTGATCGAAAATGGTATCCGTCCAAACGAAGCGCTTTATTACGAGCTGAAAGCGGATTCGATCAACAAAGGGCAGATCGATGTCCAGGCCTTGTTCGACTGCAAGGCGCAGCCGATATTGGAAGAGGCGGACAAAGGCATGATCCTGTGGCGTCTGGGTGACTGTGTTTCGCAGCGCAACACCCACGCCGCCATATACGATGCGCTGCGCCTGTGTAAGGACTTATAACTGGATCAGCCAAGCGGGTAAGCGTTACGGAAGACGCGGAACACGCTTGGCACCTGCCAAAATTAATGCGTTGTGGTCGCGAAGATCGACCGTTCAGAGAGAGACTTCGCGGGCCACAGGCAACAACCACAGCACCCGCTCGTGAAGGGGCGAATTATGATCCTCGATTGGTTACTACCGACATTACTGGCTGCTGCCCTGGCCTTATTGGTCATCGGCGCCATTCGTCGTGTTAATCTCTGGCGTGCGGGACAACCCGAATCAGTGAACCTCATCGCCGGGTTAATGGCCATGCCACGCCGCTACCTGGTCGATTTGCACCACGTTGTTGAGCGCGACAAATACATGTCCAATACCCACGTTGCCACAGCCGGTGGTTTCGTTCTATCCATGGTATTGATCATTCCAGTCCATCTGTTTGGTCTGCAAACCGCTTGGCTCAGCATTCCATTATTGATCGCGACCGCCCTCATGTTTACTGGTGCCATTTTCGTGTACCGGCGGCGCCGTAATCCGCCGGCGCGTTTGTCCAAAGGCCCTTGGATGCGATTGCCGAAAAACCTGCTGATGTTTTCGGTCTCGTTTTTCCTGCTCACTCTGACCACCTCGGGATGGCTGTCGGACAATATCTCGGGCAATGTCGGTGGGTGGGTTCTGGCCGGTATTTTAATGATCGGCGTTGCCTTTGGGTTATTTGAAATGCTGTTTGGCATGGGTTGGGGTGGACCGATGAAGCATGCCTTTGCTGGCGCTCTGCACCTGGCGTTTCATCGTCGTCCGGAACGTTTTGGCGGCGGTCGTTCCACCGGGTTGAAGCCAGTTGATCTGGATGGCGCTCTGGGTGTGGCCCGTCCGAAGGATTTCAAATGGAACCAGCTGCTGGGTTTTGATGCTTGCGTTCAATGTGGCCGCTGTGAAGCGGTATGCCCCGCTTTTGCTGCCGGGCAACCGCTGAACCCTAAAAAGCTGATTCAGGATATGGTGGTGGGTCTGGTCGGTGGTAGCGATGCCATGTACGCCGGTAGCCCCTATCCGGGCACAGAAGTAGGCAAAGCCCACGGCAATCCGCATCAGCCGATTGTTAATGGTTTGGTCAGCGCCGATACCTTGTGGTCCTGTACCACCTGTCGTGCCTGTGTCGAAGAATGTCCGATGATGATCGAGCACGTCGATGCCATTGTCGACATGCGCCGTCACCTAACGTTGGAACGTGGCGAAACGCCCAATAAGGGCGCGGAAGTGTTGGATAATTTGATCGTAACCGATAATCCCGGTGGTTTCGATCCAGGCAGCCGAATGAACTGGGCGGCGGATTTGGATTTGCCATTAATGACCAAGAAGAAGGAAGCTGAAGTGCTTTTCTGGGTTAGCGATGGCTGTTTCGATATGCGCAGTCAGCGCATCCTGCGCGCCTTCGTCAAAATCCTGAAGACGGCGAATGTCGATTTCGCCGTGCTGGGCAATGAAGAGCGTGACTCGGGCGATGTCGCCCGGCGTTTAGGTGATGATGCAACGTTCCAAAGCTTGGCACGCCAAAATATTGCCACGTTTAATAAATACCGTTTTAAACGCATCGTCACTACCGACCCACATGCCTTTCATGTCTTGAAAAATGAATACGGCGACTTTTATCCAGAAGGGCAGGGCGGCCACTATGAGGTGCTGCACCACAGCACGTTCATCAACGAGCTGGTCGAACAGGGTTCGCTGAAACTCGATGCTTTCAAAGGCGGTGCCGTCACCTATCACGACCCCTGCTACCTCGGTCGATACAATGGCGAATACGAATCTCCCCGTGCCTTGCTTGCGGCTCTGGGCATTCAAGTCAGTGAGATGGAGCGGTCCGGTTATCGTTCTCGGTGTTGCGGCGGTGGTGGCGGTGCGCCCATCACTGATATTCCCGGTGAACATCGCATCGCCGATATGCGTGTCGACGATGCCCGCAAGGTCGAAGCGAAAACCATTGCGGTTGCCTGTCAGCAATGCACCGCCATGCTCGAAGGGGTGGTGGAGCCGCGACCGGAGATACGCGACCTGGCCGAATTGGTGGCTGATGGCTTGATCATTGAGACAGCGGAAACAAAAAATCCGACAGCCCAAGCTCAGGTTGAGGAGGTGCACTGATGAGCGATATTTCAAGAGACGAAGTGCCAAGACGCGATCCACGTACCGAATGGATCCTGCGCAACCGACTGCATCCCCGGTATGATGAACTGGTAGCCGCTGAAAGCGGGCCGGTACGCGGGCCGACAGGATTATTGCGGAAGAACCTTCACGCTGTCGGTTTTATCGGGCCAAACGGGATAAAACGCATTGATCGCAGCGCGGGAATCCTGGGTGGTGCGGGCGGTCTTTCATTGCGCGCCAAAGGACGGTCTTCACAGACCGAAGCCGAATTGCCGCTGCATCGTGTTGAGCACCCCGATTTCTACATCGCGGTGGTCGTTGATATGGTTGGTGGTCGCCTGAGTGGACACGATAAAGACATCCTGGGTCAGGCACATCAGTTGGCGGCAGCGACGGATGGTGAGGGCGCCGTGGTGGTCATTGCCCTGGGCGAAGCGCGTGAAGCAAGGTTCGACACCGCCGGCGCCGACCGACTGATTCACCTGAGCGAAGTGCATGATCAACCGCTTACGGGTTACTGCCCGGAACTGAAACTGGCGGTGCTTCAAGCCGTTGAGAATGAGTTGAATCCCCGTTACTGGCTGTTTCCGGATTCCGTTCATGGCGGTGCCGATCTGGGTTCACGCCTGGCTGCCCGACTGCGAGAGCGTCCCGCCGTACATGCCTGGCAGGTCAATGCCGAGCAGACCCTCTGTCGCGGTGGCAACCAATTGACCGATTGGCAACGGCCTACCCCTCGGGTGATGCTGCTCGCTGAAGAATGTGCGTTACCCATCGATGAAACACGACATGAAGCGCGGCCTATTGTGCTGGCCTCCATTCCCGGGGTCGAATCACACATCGAAGACCTCGGCCCGGTCGATGTCGACCCCAGCAAGATCGCGCTGGGCGAAGCCGAGTTTATTCTGTCCGCCGGGAATGGTGTGCGCGATTGGGATCAATTCCATCGCGTCGCCGCTGCGCTCGGTGCCACCGAAGGCGCCAGTCGCGTCGCGGTGGACGATGGCTTCATGCCCCGTTTCCGTCAGGTGGGTGCCACTGGCACCTGGGTTACGGCGCGGGTCTATGTGGCTGTGGGTATTTCAGGCGCCATTCAGCATCTGCAGGGCATTGGTCAATGCGACAAGGTCGTGGCCATTAACCTTGATGGGGGTTGCGACATGATAAAGCGGGCCGACCTCAGTGTGATTGGGGACAGCCAGGCCATTCTTGCCGAACTGATGCAGTTGGCTGAACAACGACAGGTGGGTGATGCCGCCGAGTCGCCCGATACCACCGTCGAGATCAGCGAGGAAGAACGCCATGTTGCCTAACCTGGATCTAAAGGTCGCCACTTTGGTGTCCGTCGGTCAGCATCCAAAATCGGGCCGTGCCCGCCGTGCCAATCAAGATGCCCGCGCTGTAGAATTGGGGCTCAAAATGGTCGGGGTTTCCTGTCGACTGATTCATGTCGGCGAGGGTAATGAAACCGGTCTGCGCCACTATCTCGGTATGGGGTTGCCGGAATTATCCTTGTTGAAAGGCGATGACAGTACCGATGCGGTCTCCGTGTTGATTAAGCACTTCAAGGAAAATCCCACGGATATTGTCCTCACGGGTATTCATGCCGAGCAGGGCGAAGCCTCCGGCATGGTGCCGTACCTGTTGGCTGAACATCTCGGTTGGCCGGTGGTGTCCCGAATTGCGGATATCCAGAAAATTGAAGGCGGCAAAGCGGAAATATTGCAGGCACTGCCACGAGGTCAGCGTCGCTTGTTGCGGGTATCGCTGCCGTTTATTGCCACGGTGGATAACGCTGCTCCCGAAGCACGCCAATACGCCTTTGGTGCTGCCCGTCGGGGGCGATTCGCTGAAGTGGACGTTGAAACTGACGTCGACGAAGCCCGAAAAAACTGGCAGGAAACACCAGCTAAACCCAGACCGAAACGGCTTAACGTGGTCAAGGCAAAATCCGCCGCCGACCGCTTTAAAGCCGCCACCGCTAAACCCCAGGGTCAGGGTGGAAAAGTGATAAAGGAAGGCTCTGATCGCGAGAAAGCCGAAGCCATCATGGAACTGTTGATCGCTGAAGGAGTCGTGAAATATTAAATTATTTACACCTTGTTTACGCCTTGTAATTGCACGATCACTTGATCGTGATTCAACAGCTTTTGCTGGTACTGCGGATGTTGATATTGCGGTGTTCTATTCACAGCTTGTCACCTCGCCATTGCATGGATTAACATATTCTCGGTAATAATTGTCCGGTCAGGCGTCGCAATACCCGAGTACTGCCGATTTCAGTACGCAGTAAAACTTTACCTTCTCTTGTATTTTCTCCTGTGCTTTTATTTGCACTATTATCGGTGGTAATGCTGCCGATGATGATGCTCTGACGGCTGATCGCGTGTTGGCGCAGCGCATCGATTGCCTGATGCGCGTGTTCGGCAGGAACGATGACAACAAAGCAACCTTCGTTTGCCACATAAAGTGGATCCAAACCCAATATTTCGCAAGCACCGGTCACCACATCGCTCACCGGGATGCACTCTTGCGAGATGCACAGGCTGTGTCCACTGGCTTCGGCTAATTCCACTAAAATCGATGCTAATCCGCCACGGGTCGCATCACGCATGCAATGTACGTTAATCCCGTGATCCATTAGGGCGCTTACGGCGGGTAACAAGGAAGCGCAATCACTCAAAATGGGGCTGTCGAAGCGTAAGCCCTCACGTTGCGCCATGATTGCCAAGCCGTGTCGACCAATATCAGAAGACAGAATAATTTGATCACCGGGTTGAATGGATTGTGGTGCGATCGCGTTTGACCACATACGAAGGCCAATGCCGGAAGTGTTGATGTACAAACCATCACCGTGACCTTTGTCTACGACTTTGGTATCACCCGTTACCACCGTCACGCCGGTTTCCTCAGCGGCTGAAGCCATTGAATCGATGATTTGAGTCAATGTGTGGATGGGCAAGCCCTCTTCAATGATAAAACTACAACTGAGGTATTGAGGTCGTGCGCCCGTCATCAGTAAATCGTTTACGGTACCATAGACGGCTAATTTGCCAATATCGCCACCAGGAAAAATCAAGGGATCGACGACATAAGAGTCTGTGGTAAAAGCAATGCGATGATCGGACAAATCCAACGAGGCGCTATCGTGCTGGCGTGACAAGGCTTGGTTTGCAAAACGCGGTAGGATAACGCGTTGAAATAAAGTGTGACCCAGCTGTCCGCCGCCACCGTGATCCAGTTGGATCAATTCATTTTTTTCGGGTAATGCACAGGGCGTCTGACAGGACGCCTGGTGTGCTGTCTGGCTCGAATTATTTTTTGTGACATGTTTTTTCACGGTTAAGTCCACATTGACAGAGCGTGCTCAGGGTTCATTGCTTGCTCAGGGTTCATTGATAGTGGAAGTAGGCGGCGCAGGCGCCTTCTGAGGATACCATGGGCGCACCCAGCGGGTGCTCAGGCCGACAGGATTTTCCAAAATGCGGGCATTGAGGCGGTTTTTTGAGTCCTCGTAATATATCCCCGCTGATGCAGCTTTGCTGAACGGGAATGTTGGCTGGCGATCGAGATGAGGCTGAATGTGTCAACGCTGTGGCATCGTACTGGTGATAGTCGTTACTGAGTTGCAAACCGCTGTTTTTGATTATACCGATGCCGCGCCAAGCTTGATCCGATGTTTGAAAAACCGCATCCATTATTTGCTGTGCGGCGGTGTTGCCCTTGTCCGCGACAACACGCCGGTATTGATTGTCCGTGCTCGCTTCGCCGCGTTCGAGTTGAGTCACGCAGCGCAAAATACCCTGCAGAATATCCACGGGTTCAAAGCCGGTAATCACCATGGGCATGCGATAAGTTTGTGAAAGCGCCGTATACGCTTCAAGACCGGTTATGGCGCAAACGTGACCGGGTGCGAGGAAACCTTGTACGCGATTTTCGCGGTCTTCGGCAATGGCGCTGATGGCGGGCGGCACCAAAAAATGAGACAGCAATACGGAGAAGTTGCTGATGCCATTTCGTTTGGCGGTCCACAGCGCCATGGCTGTGGCCGGCGCGGTGGTTTCAAA
>JARRRL010000049.1:0-14138 GCA_037380725.1 Gammaproteobacteria bacterium
GTTCGCGGCGTTGATCTACGCCATTAGAGCTACGAGTGTTGAAAATCAAATGTTGAGTATCACAACGGGTGATGAAAAAGGAGGCGGTGCTCTAGCTGATCCCTTGGATGGGATTGAAAGTGTCAGTCGGAACGCCGAATTTACTGCTGAATAAGTTATTGAATATCATCCGCCCGTCATGTCATCGTCTCGAAACGTGCCTCGTTTTGCTTGATCCAGTCCAAGTAGGCGTGCACCCCTTCTTCAACGGTTTGGAAGGCTTGATCGTAACCCGAAGCGCGCAGCGCTGAAATATCTGCTTGAGTAAAGCTTTGGTAAGCGCCTTTGAGGTGATCAGGGAAAGGGATGTATTGAATACGCCCATCAGTCCCATGAGCGCTGTGCCAGCGTAACACCGCGTTCGCGACGTCGTTGAAGGTTTGTGCTGCCCCGGTGCCCACATTAAAAATACCGCGTACTTCGGGATGCTGCCACAGCCATATGTTCACATTTACGACATCTTGTACGGTAATGAAGTCGCGTTTTTGTTCACCAGGGCCAAAGCCCTCGGACCCTTCAAACAATCGACACACCCCGTCCCGGGACACTTGGTGGTAAAAATGCCACGCGACACTGGCCATGGAGCCTTTGTGTTGTTCGCGCGGGCCGTAGACGTTGAAGTAACGCAGACCGGCGATTTGAGCAGGGGCTTCATCGAGTCGCTGACGAATCCATTGATCAAACAGCAGTTTTGAATAACCGTAGACGTTCAGCGGACCCTCGCAGGCGGGGTTTTCACGAAACGCGTTACTGAGACCATATGTGGCGGCGCTGCTGGCGTAAATAAAAGGGATGTGCTGAGCTTGCGCAAAGTGATAGAGTGCTTTGGAGTAGTCATAATTAACGCGCATCATGTATCGGCCATCCCACTCGGTGGTGGCGGAGCAAGCGCCTTGATGGAAAATGACCTCAGCGGAGCTGTGGTCGACACGATTTGTGCTTATCTGCGCTAGGAAATCATCTTTGTCCAGGTAATCAACGAGGCGCAGATCCACGAGATTTCTAAATTTGCGTCCGTCACTTAGATCGTCGACAGCAAGTATGTTGTCGTAGCCCAATTGATTCAGTTTAGCGATGAGGTTGCTTCCAATGAATCCGGCGGCACCGGTGACGATGATCATGACCTGTTCCTTCTTGCTCTATTGAGATTCTATATTGAGATGCAATGTGTCTTTTGTTAGCTCGGTGCGGCGGATTGAGTCAATCTGTGTTGGTGATGTGGCGCTGGTGAAGCCGCGATGGAGAAGAAGACTATCATATAAATGGTGAGTTGTGGGCATGCGTGTGGTGCGTGCGTGCTCCGGTGCGGGCGTGTCGAAGTGTGTTATCTGGTTAATATTGTGTCTTGGTGTGTAAGGGTTGATTGCGATATAGGGGCGCGGGGGGCGTGATGCTTCGGGATGTGTCACAGCCGTTACCACCCTTCACGGAGATTAATTGACCAGTTCATAAATCCTGTGATGTAGTGATCATAACTCCAGAAGTGTTGACGGCACCTCTGGCGTTGAGGTGTGTGTGCGCGCATTGTGGTGGCGTCAACGAGTGTGTTGGAACGTGATTTACAAAAAGACAAACAATTAAGCAGTGGGTTATCCCAGGTTCATGCTCAAATTTATTAAGGCGCTGTTACCCGTGTTGTTGCTCTCATTGGGCGGCGTTGCTTTTTGGTGGCTGAATACAACTGTACCCACGGCGCCAAAACGACCGCACATCGGTCGCACGCCCGTGATCAGTGTGCAGGAAGTATCGCCTCGGGATTTGCGTATTCCGATTTATACACGTGGTCTGGTGTCCGCGAACGCGGAGGTGACCTTGGTGGCTGAGGCGGGTGGACGCGTCATGCGTGTGGCGTCGGCTTTGCGTGCGGGAGGGCAAGTGACGGAAGGGCAGTTATTGGTACAGATCGATGACAGTTCATTGCAACACGACATCGCGCGGGTGAAGGGTCGTTTGGCGGCGGCCCGTCAGCAATTTGATACGGTGAAAAATGAAATTGATGCTGAAGCGGATGTGGAAGGGCTACGTTCGCCACAGCAATTTTTAAAAAATAAGCTGAAGCAAGCCAAAGGGCAATTGGATGCGGCCAAAGCGGAGTTGGAGCTGGCGCGCTTGCAGTTACAAAAAACAAAAATTTTCGCGCCTTTTGATGGTTTGGTGCGAGAGAGTTATGTGGTGGAAGGGCAAGTGATTCCGCCGGGGTTCCGCGTGGCGGGCTTGTATGACTCCAAGGCGCGTCATGTGCGATTGCCCTTGTCCGATCGTCAGTTTCGCATGATTGAAACGGAATCGATTCGCAGCGCACGCCAGCAACCTCGCGTGATGCTTCGCATGCGATATGGCGAGGACTATTTTTATTGGCGCGGTCGGATTATTGCGATGGAGGGGGGCATTGATCCCCGCAATCACTTGCGGTATGTGGTGGCGCAGATTGATGGTCCCTTGGAGAAAAATCCGACTTTTATGCCGGATCTGTGGGTGGGGCAATTGCTGGAGGCGGAAATCGAAGGGCGACAGTATCGCAATGTGGTGTCTATTCCGCGTGATGTGCTGCGCTTTGGTGACCTGGTGTGGTTGGTGGACGGCCAAGGGCGTCTGAGTAAGCAGACAGTATCGGTATTGCATAAAGGGAAGGGTGTTGTGTACCTCAGCGCGGGTTTGCGATCGGGCGATCGTGTGGTGACGACGCCCATGGATTTGGCTGTTGAAGGGATGCGCGTGGTGGTTGAAGGGCAAGGGGAATATAAGACGGACATGGTGGCGGATGATGTTCAAGTAACGGGGCGGGGCTTACCGCGCTCTCAGGTACCCTCGACGCAATACGGTGGTTTTCAGCGGGATTATTTGGATGCGAATCGAGATACGGCGACGCAACAGCCCGCTGAACGCCGCAATCCTCCGTTGCCTGGTGAATCCAGCGCAATGGACCCGAATGTGCGGTATCACATTGAAGGTGGAGGTACGCGCAAACCGGGCAGTGTGAGCCAAGCTTTGGATCGCGGAGAGGGGCCATCCGAAGTACCGATTTACAGTACGCCAAACATGATGCAAGAGAGTTTTGAGTGAATGGGATCATAGCGTGGTTTGCTGAGAATCGGGTTGCCGCTAATTTACTGATGGTGGTGATTCTGGTTGCGGGCGCTTTGTCTTTGAAAGGCACGGGCAAAGAATTGATCCCACACATCGCTCTGGACGTGATGATCATCAATACGGCCTATCCGGGCGCGTCTCCAGAAGAGGTGGAGCGCGTGGTGACGGATCGCATTGAACGGGCGGTTGGTGATTTGCCGGGTATCATCAGCATGCGTTCGTTTTCGCGGGATCAACTCAGTGTGGTCTCCTTGGAGATCAGCGCTGATGTCGATCCAGGTGATATGCGCGAGTCGATCAATAGTCGTTTGGACGGCATACACAACTGGCCTGAAGCGGTGAGCACGCCCAAGGTGGGGCAAGTAGCGGTACGCCGGGATTTGGTCACGAATTTGGTGTTGTATGGTGATGCCGATGAACGGGCGCTCAAGGTGTTGGCCAATCGGGTGAAGCAGGAGTTGCTGGACAGCACGGGCATTACGCAGGTCGATATCAGCAACGTTCGTCCTTATGAAATGACGGTGGAAGTCTCCGAATTGGCTTTGCAGCGTTACGCCATTCCGTTTGCTGAAATCGTGACCGCCATCAAGCGTCAAACGACGGATCATGTCAGCGGTGAGGTGTCGCTTCCAGGCGGGTCCAGTTCGATTTTAGCGCGTGGCGAAACGCTGGATTTACCCCGCTTGGAGGATCTACCCATTCGCAGTTTGCCGGATGGCGGGCAGGTGTTGTTGCAAGATATTGCCTGGGTGCGAGATGGGTTTGAAAACAGCCGTGCGAGCACGGTGTTTAATGGCAAAAATGCGGTGTACATCAGCGTATACCGCGTTGGTTCTCAGGATATTCTGAAGATCGCCGCCACGGTGAATCAGTTTGTGGATATGCTGGGTGATGAACTGCCGGCAGGCATTCAGGTTGGCATTTGGCAAGACGTGGCCCAGCACTACGTCAGTCGTATCGAATTGTTGCGCGATAACGCCATCAGTGGAATGACGATTTTATTTGTGATTTTACTGATTTTTTTGAACATGCGTTTGTCATTTTGGGTCAGCTTGGGGGTGCCGATTGCGTTCATGGGAGCCTTTTGGTTGCTGCCGGTGTTTGACAATACCATCAACATGGTTTCCATGTTCGCGTTTATTTTGGTTTTGGGCATCGTGGTCGATGACGCCATCATTGTCGGTGAGAACGTTTACAGTCATCAGACACGGGGTGGGCGACCGGGTTTGGCGGGCGCCATCAGTGGGACTCAAGAGGTCGCAAAGCCGGTTATCTTTGCGGTATTGACGACGATGGTGATGTTTACGCCGATGTTGTTTTTACCCAGTAACGAAGGCAAATTGATGCGCGTGATTCCCACCGTTGTGTTGGCGATTCTCGCGTTTTCGTTGTTAGAAAGTTTATTAATTTTACCGGCGCATTTATCGTCATCGGATGAGAGCAATCCGTTCAGTCGAAACCGTTGGTTGAATTTAAGTGGGATCAGTGATGCCTTGGAGGCCGTGGCGTTTAAATTCTATCGCCCTGTGCTGGGGTTGTGTTTACGGTGGCGTTATGCGGTCATTGCTTTATTTGTCTCTATTTTTGTGGTGAGCCTAGCGGTATTAAGTGGTGGCTGGGTTAAGTTGACGTATTTTTCAGCTATTCCGTCGGACTCGGTGATTTTGGATGTCACCTATCCGCGTGGTACGACTTATGAAACCATTGTGCGAGAAATCGATCGTTTCATGACAGCTGCGCAGTCGGTTACCCGTGACATTGAGCGGGAAACGGGACAGCCGGTGTTGAAAAATATTGTATCGATGTACGGTCAAAATTCATTGCAGAAGTCCGATAACATTGGTGCCGTGGTGCTGGAAATGGTGCCTTCCGATGCACGCTTGGTGAGCGGTGAGGATATTGTGGCGCGCTGGCGTGACAAAATTGGATCGCAATATCTGGCGAGTGGTTTGGAGTTTGAAACGACACTCAATAAAAAGAGTCCACAAATTGATGTGGAATTGTTGTCGCGTGATCCGGACATGCTGGAGCATGCCATGCGAGCGCTTAAGGATCGCGTAGCGGATTTTCAAGGCATTTATGATTTACAGGATGATAATGAAAAAGGCAAATTAGATGTTCACCTGACCGCGCGACCGTTGGCGATTGAACTGGGTTTGAAAAACTCGGATTTGGCTGTACAAGTGGGGCAGGTGTTTCACGGTGTGGAAGCCACCACGTTTACCCGCAGCAATGAGGACGTTTCCGTTAGCTTGCGATACCCGCGACAGGATGATGAACTGTGGCATTTGGAAAACATGCTGGTGGCCTTGCCGGATGGCAGTGTTGCGCCGTTGCACATGCTGGCGGATGTGCAAATTCAACGCGGACCCCATGCGATTCGTCGCACCAGTGGCATGCGTTCTTTGCGCGTTTCGGCGTATGTGGATGAGGCCGTGGGTGATGAAGCTGTGATTATGCGAACGCTGAGAAAAGAGTTTTTGCAGAATATAGCCACGACGTTTCCCGGCGTGCGTTGGGAAAATTCTGGCATGCAGCAAGGTAAGAAACGCTTTATGGATGCGTTGTTGACGGGATTTATTCTGGCTTTGTTGGTGATGTACGGTCTGGTGGCGACCTTATTCCGCTCTTATTTACAACCGATATTGATTCTCTTTGCCGTGCCGTTTGGTCTGATTGGGGCTATGGTGGGACACGTGATTTTGGGGAAAGAGCTGACGCTGTGGTCATTGGTGGGTATCACCGCTGTGAGCGGTGTGGTGGTGAATGACAATTTGGTGCTGATCGATTGTATTAATCAGATGCGCTGGCGTGGTGAATCGGTGATGTCGGCGGTGCGGGAAGCGGGGGTGGTGCGGTTTCGTCCGATTATTTTGACAACGGTAACGACCTTTGGTGGTCTGTTTCCGATGATGACTGAGCAGTCGGTACAGGCGCAATTTATGATACCGATGGCGGTGTCGTTGGGATATGGCGTCCTGTTTGCGACTTTCATTTCATTGGTTTTGGTGCCCGCAGCGTATTTGATGATGGAAGACTTTAAAAGCCTTTTTGGCGTTCGGGCGTCTGAGCCAACTGAGATTAAATCAACGGCTGTTCAATCAGCTGTTGTGAAACCAGGTGATGCGGATTCAAATCCGTCGGTGTCTTCAAAAAATATGACGCCTGAGGTGACGATTCCTTTTGTTGTGCCAGCTGTTGTGCCAGCTGTTGAGCCAGTTGTTGAGCCAGCTGTCGCACCAACTCTTGTTCCACCACCAGCAACTCCACCACCAGCAACTCCACCACCAACACGAACACCAACGAAGCAAGCAAATCAAGCACCGTCGGTGTCGATGCAAGCGTATCAATCGGGTTATGCAGCGGGGTGGCGTCAGCAGCAAAAGATGTTCCCACCGCGATTACCGCAGGCTTTACGTGGACCGTGGGAGGCGGGATGGCAAGCGGGGGTGAAAGCGCGGGTGCTGAACGTGGATCGTAAAGCGCGCGTTCCGCAGGCGCCGCGAACGCCCAGCGGTTTCAATGCGCCTTCCAATACGAAGTCATAATAAGACGTCAGTGTTTCGGTTTCTGGTGTCGATCTTTATTTTCTTCTGGGGATGATTGGCGCAAGAGTTCAACGTGCTTCTTGATTTTAGGTGGCGATGGTGGCGGTTCATTTTGTTGCTGCGCTTGTGAAGCGGCGTTTTCTTCAGTTTGAATTTGGCGCATACCTTGTCCGATGATACGACCAATATCGCGCGCGCTGATTTCAAAGGTTAAGAGTAATGCTCGGTTTGTGGCCAGGTGTATTTTCTGATAAGTGGGCGCCTTGGCGATTTGTATCAATTGCATGAGTTCAGCGTTCGTCAGTGTGCGAAATAAGCTGCTGTAATGATCCAGCAGTTGTGCTCGCGCGTAGAGGCGATCGTTCTCGGTGACCGAAGGCGCTTGAATCGGGTTGGTATTGCTGGTAACGCTTTGCATGCCTTGCAGTACGCTCATTTTAATCAAGCGTAGGACATTGACAGAAATGTTCACCAGTTGATTGAGATCCACATACTCGGCGATCAGTTTTTGCCGTTCCGGTGGCAGAGTGCTGTGTTTAAGGCGAGGTGGAGCGAAATTGGGGTCAATGAATTCACCCATTTCCAGTGCATTCACTTTGGCACCCAATGGTGAAGTAAGCCATTGGTTCATTTGTTGCAGTTCTCGTTCATTAACGTAAGGTTTCAGCGCACTGATGAATCGATCAAGCAGTGAGGTCCCGTGTACGCTTTCGATGATGTAATTGCGTACAGGTGCCACTAACGAGGGGGGTAAGTTGGGTTTTTGCGATTCGAGTTTGAAATGCCCCAAAAAGTAGCGATCGTGCATGGTTTTCAAGCTGATCCGCATTTGAGATACATCAAGATAGCGTTGAAGTGGAGTCAACTCAGGTTCTTGCGATTCCGCACGTGAGACTTCGGGTGCTTGGGGTGGACTGGGTTCGGATTCTGATTCGGGATGTGATTCAAAGCATCCGGTGAGTGAGAATGAGATCAACAGGCTGGCCAGAACGCACATCCAAATTTGTTTCAGAAAGGAGGCGTTTGACGCTGTGTTAAGACGAAATACGATAAACAGTAACGGTGTAAGTTTTCGTTTAGAAGTCTTTTGCAAACTGTTGTTACCTGTTATTGCCTGACTCATCAGTAAGTACATCGATGTTGACTTGAGAGTTGTCGCTCATCCTGGGAAACTGATCAGGCAAGAGACAGCACAGTGAATCAACATGCCCAAGCAAGGCGAAAAACGAACCGGTGTACGCGTTTCTTGCCGTGATCATGTGCGCCGGGTGGCGTACCAATGCCCGATAAATCTGCATGAGTGCTAATTCTACATGAGCATCGGAAGAATACCTAACAAGAATAATAGCGGCCAGCGCGGGTCAAGTGCAGCGACTCATACCGGTGCGCCACGACGTCGGGTGTTGTGGGTTATATCGGGTTGTTTGATGTTGACCTTAGCGATGCTGGTGTTTCATTGTGTTTACCAATTGGTGGACCCGATTCAAACGATCAAATGGGCGGATGGCAGTCACTACAAAGGGATGATGTTCCAAGGAAAACGCGAGGGGATGGGCACGTTTGTGTGGGCCAATGGTGATACCTATGTGGGAAACTGGGTTGACAATACCATGTCGGGAAAGGGGGTGTTGACTACCTCTGAAGGTGTGCGATACGAAGGGCGTTGGAAAGCGGGTGAATTGACTGGAAAAGCCACGATTGAAGGACCCACTGGAAGCTATATGGGCGATGTTGTGCGGCAGAAGAAGCATGGATTTGGCGAGCTGATCTTTGCGGATGGCAGTCGTTATAATGGTGAGTTTGAACACGACAAGCTGTCAGGGCGTGGTCGTTTGGTGTGGGTAACGGGTGATCAGTATGAAGGGACGTTCAAAGCGGGTTTGCTGAATGGAGAAGGCGAATTGATTCTACGTGATGGGCGTCGTTACAAGGGTGGATTCATGGCGGGAGAGCCGGAAGGAAACGGGATGATAAGCTGGCCCAGTGGTGAGCAGTATACCGGTGCATTTCGCAATGGCTTGCGATCGGGAAAAGGGTGGTATCAATGGGCCGATGGTTCGTATTTTGAGGGGAACTTTGTGGCTGGATTGCCGCACGGTTATGGGAAAATGGTGTGGTCAACAGGCGAAATGTATACCGGACAGTTTGTGGCGGGGCGTCGAGATGATGGTGAAGGTGATCTATCTGTTGTGTCGTTTGACCCCGTGAGCGACGGTTTTGCATCAAGTAATCCGTCTTTGTCTTCGTATCGCTTGACGGCGAAGCGTGAAACGTCGTCTGACATCTCGTCACCTGACGATCCATTGAGATCGCGCTGAGCTTGTTGAGTTAAGCCTCCTCCTTACTGATTTATTCTTTTAAAGAGACCTTTCATTTTGGGGCTCAACAGTGTATCGGTTGCACAACCTTGAAAGTTTGCGATGGCATCTGAAGCCAGTTTAAGGTCCGCGTGGTGCTTCATTTCGAAGATATAAGCCGTTTTTTCCGACGCCTTGTAATACATGAGTTTCAATTGATTACCTGGTTTAATGGATTCAGCAATCACCTTAACATCAAGGCGATCTTTGTCGGGGTCTGGAATGTTAAATCCAAATTTATCTATTATTTTTTCATTATTTTTCAATTGATGCGCGCCGTCGAATGTATAGTGATCTTTATCTGTTTTCGCATTTTTTAATGCATCCTCGACGACTTTTAGGATATGAAGCACCGTATTTGGCATCTTCTGATTTGCTGTCTGCGCAGTAGAGCGCGCTCTGTCTGAGGTAGCGAAATCGTTTTTTGGTTTGTGAGATGTTCTTGAGTAATTCGAGTATTGTTTGTTGGCATTATAATTATGAATGGTGTTTAATATTTTTTTGGTTTCGAAAAGGAGATGATGTTTAACGATTGGCCTGAGGGAGGTGTTCTGTTTCAGGTCTTGCGATAGCCTTTTAATATGAGCTGTTATATCATCTCGGGCTTGATCGATATCGTTAGAAGAGTGCTGATCGAGGCCTTCTAACGCATTGATCAGCGCTTGGGCTGTTCTGGCTACATGGGTGTTATTTGGTATCAGTCTAGTATTACTGAGCAGTTTTTTCAGGAGCTTAACACGTCGACTGACCGTGTCCTGTGTTCTGCTATCCATGTAATTTCGTGAGAAAAGATTTGATACGGCTGGATATGGTTCTTTAGGACGGTTAGGGTGATAGAAAATATTTGATGTTGCTTTATCGATCTCTTCCTTGTCCGTTACGAATGTGTCTAGTAGTTTGGATAAAGTGTTGAGTGCGTTTTTGCTTTCCGTGTTTAAATATTTTTTCAGAGTAGGGTTGAGCTTGTCATCCTTGTTAAGGTTGATGTTCAGCTGATTCAGCTGATTTTCTAAATTCTTCAGAGTTGTTATGCCTCGATGGCTGTTTGGTTCTGGATGGCTGGCGAAATCTCTGAGAGTGTTCTCAATAGTGTTGATGAGAGATTTTGTATTTTTGTTTGCATGTTCTTTTAGTTTAGATAATGCAAATAGGGGGTGAAAAATATCACGGGAAACAGTGTTAGAGGTGTCGTGAGAGGCGACATACTCTAAAAGTTTGTTTAAAGCCTTGCAGCGGTCGTCCGTGCCCTTATTGAAAGTATCCTTGGCTTGTGTCTCGGTTCTACGTATTTTATTGTTTGCATCGTCTCTTGTTATGAGTCCCAGTGTTTTGTCGATTTGGGTTATAAGTGCTTCTGTTGATGCTGTGTTTTTGCTGGGCGAGGATAAGTTTTCTTTAATAAGATTGCTTTTAAGGGATGTGAAGCTTTCTAATAGTTTATTTTTTACATCATCAAATTTGACGGCGTTTCCTTTTGTGAAGTGGTTTGTGTATTCAGACAGGAGGTGTTTTATATTATTGATATCTTTATGTGAATTTTTACCTTGGGGTGTGATGTCCAGCATTTTTACTAGTTTAAGCACCGAGTCTGTGGTTTTAGTATTCTTTGGTTGGTTTGTGTAGTGCTGATTGCTCGGAAACAGAAATAGCAAAGCCTCATGGAGGTTTTTGGTGTTTATTTTGGTGTACGCTCTTTGTGCGTTTCTTGTGTTTCCGGCGTTCTCATTAACTTCTCTTTCTCTTTGCGCTCGTGGAGTAGTTGCTCTTGGGGCAGTTGCTCGTGGAGTAGTTGTATTGTTGATTTTATCTGAATTGATTGAGCCAAAGTAGTTCTTGGTTGAAGAGGAACGCATGCCGTCGGTAGAAGCGGTATTCTGGACTCGCGAGCAGCTCGGTCGTAAGGCCTTTTTGATATTAGCCCAAATCTTATTAGGTGATAAGTTTGGAAAGGGCATGCACCCTGGGCTGTAGGCATTAGCATGAGTGGGTTGGCGCGCAGTTGTGGGGTTTCTTTTGAATTTTTGCTCACATGAGATTTTGTGTCTACCAAGGCATAACCACATTAATCAATTTGGCTTATCAAAACAGGCAGCGATTAGGGAAGATATCACTATAGAGGAGGTGTTGTATACAGAGGAGATATCATGCAAATGCTAGTATAATCATATAGTTATATTGATTTTTGCTTGGCACCTTGCTTGGCATCTTTTCGTGATGGCATCTTCCTAGCTAAGGGGTGTGAATTTTTCACATGATAAGATTTCATAAGTGCTTAGTTGTTTGATTTATAAATCGGGAATACTCGCAATCGTACACTGATCATACACTGAGAGTCGATCGACGGGGTAGCCGTTGAGAGCGCCTAATCCGTTTTACGTTTTAGTTTTAATAGTACGCTGAGATTAATGGGTTAGCGAGCATGGTATCTTGTTTTAGGCTTGAATTGGCGAATGGGACGGTAATCTTGTATCTTTAATCTTGAGTGCATATCCATTTTTTATCGATATTTAACCTGATCAGATCGCAAGAGAAACGGTGATTTTCTAAGTTAAGGACAAACGATGAGCGTTATACCTGTTGTGAGTTCCAGAAAGCACTTTTACAAAGCTGGGAAAATTTCAAAACGAGATCGGATACGTTTGGTGGACTTGTCGGACCCGCGTCCGGCAAACAGCCTACCTGTGCAGAGCGACTTGTTGTTAGACCAGGTAAGGGACAAGCACGTTGTGGTGTTGGTGCATGGCTATAATTGTACTTTCTCGAATGTGTGTGACGCTTATTTGCGCATTATTGATCAATTGAGAGAAAAGCAAATACCGTTTGATGAGGTGGTGGGGTATGTGTGGCCAGGCGGGGATCGCGCCATCAGTTATTGGACGGCCAGAAATCGAGCTAAACAGCTGTCTGTTCGAATTAAAGATATGTTGGACACCTTGGCGCTGAGTGCGTCCGCCATCGATATTGTGGCGCACAGCATGGGGTGTTTTTTGTCATTGGCCACCTTAAGTAAAATGGGTCAGGTGGATTCGAAAAAAATAAGAAACCTGTATTTAATGGCCGCCGCAGTAAAAAATTACAAAGTGTCTGAAGGTCGCCATTTTTCGAATGCAGCCGTAAAATGCAATAGCACTTTTGTCTTCAAATCACAGGATGACACGGTTTTACGCTATGCCTTTCCAGTGGGAGCCGGGGGCTGCGATGCGTTGGGCTATACGGGCCCGGTACCGTTTGATTCGCTCGTACCCAATTCATTGGTTGTGGATTGTTCCCATCAAGGTGATCCGATTGACCACGGCTCGTATTCCAGAAGATCCGAAATATATGACTTCATCAGTCGGAATCCGGGCCCCGTGCTTTCTCCGGGCGTGACGCGGCTCTAATCAGCGACCACTGCAATCAGTGGCTACTGCAATCAGTGACTACTGCAATCAGAATAAAGCGCGCAAGCCAGTCCGGTTAGTTCATCACCGTTTTTCTGAGATTCGTCACGACAGCTTGACTTTAAACGGTTACGGCTTTAGTTTTGCCCGGTAACCAAAAAGAAGTGATAAAGGAGAGTGATCAGTGGCAACAAAAGTAGGAATCAATGGTTTTGGCCGAATCGGTCGTTTGGTATTTCGGGCATCCTTGGAGCGATCAGATCTGGAAGTCGTGGGGGTCAACGATCCCTTTCTGGATCCAGAGTACATGGCATATTTGTTGAAGTACGATTCGGTACATGGTCGCGCAAAAGCCTCCATCAAGGCAACAGACACTGCGCTCGTGGTGAACGATCGCGAGATCAAAGTGTTTAATGGAAAAGCGCCCTCAGACGTGCCATGGTCCGATTCCGGTGCCAAAATAGTGGTGGAGTCTTCGGGTGTATTCTTGACGCGCGAGACAGCAAGCGGGCACTTGAAAGGCGGTGCGAGCCATGTGGTGATGGCCGCGCCTTCTAAAGATGACACGCCCATGTTTGTAATGGGTGTTAACCACAAGAGCTATGAGCCGAGCATGGATATCGTCTCCAATGCGTCGTGCACCACCAACTGTCTATCCCCGATGGCCAAAGTGATTCATGAGAATTTTGGTATCCTTGAAGGATTGATGACAACCGTTCACGCAGTAACCGCTACGCAAAAAGTTGCCGACGGTCCTTCTGGTAAGTTGTGGCGAGATGGTCGTGCGTCCGCTTCCAATATCATTCCAGCCAGTACAGGAGCTGCGAAAGCAGTGGGTAAGGTAATTCCTGAGCTAGCGGGTAAATTAACCGGAATGTCTTTTCGCGTACCAGTCCAAGACGTGTCCGTCGTGGATTTGACGTGTCGCCTGGAAAAAGGTGCTGATTACGAACAAATCAAAGCCGTGATTCGGGCCGCCGCAGAGGGCGAGCTGAAAGGCATCTTGGGTTACACAGAAGAAGAAGTGGTCTCGTCCGATTTTATCGGCGAAACATGCACCAGTGTGTTTGATGCGGGCGCGGGCATTAGTTTGAACCCACACTTTGTTAAGTTAATAAGCTGGTACGATAACGAGTGGGGTTATTCAAACAAAGTACTTGATTTGATTGCTCATATCGTTTCTGTTAGTTGATCTGTAGTGTATCAGCTAGTGTAACGGCAAAAACCGGACAGTAGCGCTTAGCAGCAACAGATGAGTAGAAACAGAATCGTAGTCGTTTAAAAAGAAAGTAAAAAAATAAGCTACGTGGGACTGTATCGCCGTGCCGAGTGAGTCAATCTCGGCGCGGCGCTACTTGCTTGGTAAGCCCGTATTCCGACGATCCGCCTTCTGGTCTGGCGATCCACCTTCCGTTCCAGCCTTTCAATTTAATGCTCCTCTGAATTTAATGCTTCTCTGTATTGTGTATTATGTGAGATTCTAATCTAAAGAAAGTCTAAGATAGTGACGAACATCGTGTTATGAGCTGGAGAGCGTCGATCCATGATAGATTTGAATACCCCGTGTCATCAGTCCTCTCAACAAGGTAAAACCCTTTACGATAAATTGTGGGAGGCTCATTTGGTATCTGAGCGTGCCGATGGCACGGCTCTCATATACATTGATCGGCACCTGCTGCATGAAGTCACGTCACCGCAAGCCTTCGAAGGCTTGCGTTTAGCTGGCC
>JARRRL010000050.1:0-11059 GCA_037380725.1 Gammaproteobacteria bacterium
CCAGACAACACAAACGAAACCCATTCACTCTACTACACAATAACCAGATGTCATCCAGATGTTTCTGTCAACACATCCTAACGTTAGCCAAATCCTGATCTGAACACCCAGCAAATCAACCGTCAAGATTATCCAATTAGACATACGCCTTTCAGCAAGTTCCTACCACCTGAAAAAATATCTTATTATTATAAACTTTTCAGAAATGGCTTTTATAAAAGTTAATAATAATTTAATTCCTGTGAAATTTCGCTTGCTGCTTGACATTAAATATCTGTATAGGCAGAATATATCTGGAAGTTTCTGAGCATTGACAATATAACTATCGCGATGAACGCACTGTTTGACCACCTTAAAAAGGTCGGTCGCACACAACGCCTCCGCTGACAAGCAGCATGAAATACCGCCCGAGTCGTTCAATAAAGATAAGAAATAAAAATAGGAAATAAAAATGACAAATCCGACGACGTCAATGTCAATACTGAAAGACCATTATTATAAGCATCAGCAAAATCTCTGTCAGACATTAAGGGCGCAGGCACACCATAATAATAAAAACAAAGCGCATGATACGCACACGGATACGAACAAAATGCCAGACATGCTGAAGGACCTCAATTCGTACACCTTAGAACGCATTGCTGACGCACACCCGATGGCGTATGAGCACGTTGACGGCATGGATGTCAGTCACAATACAGGCGACATTCGAGCACCGAAAGATGCCGTCTACATGGCGCATTATTACCTGAATAATCGGCGATACGAATTGTTTCGTGAGACGCAGGGCAACTTAACGGGCACCATCCTCACACAACCGCGTTATGATACTGTGGCTATAAATACCATGTACAGTTCAACATATTTTGGTAAAACCGCCACACTGCAGATTGGTATTCCAGACCGCGATAATAACGAAGTGAACCGTCGAAAAGATATTGCAATGACACAGATCGTGGAATGGGAAGCAGCGGGGATTTCTGTGAACGAGGCCCGCGTCCTTGAAATAGGAGGTGGAGCCGGTTATTTGTCACAAGAGGTTAATCGCCGTGGCGGTCACGCCATCAATATCGAACTGAATCAGGAGCGCGCAGAGTACAGTTGTTCGCAAGGCGTTGAGACGTATGCGGGCATGTTGAGAGACGCGGTGGAAAATAATTACATCAAACCAAACTCCAGCGATGTGGTAGCGTGTTATGATTTATTGGAGCACATTGTGGATCCGGATGTTTTTATCAAAGACGTACGCGCAGCCTTAAAAGATAAGGGCTATTTAACAGTTCGCGTTCCAGATACGCCACCCGAAGGTCCAACTTTACATTTGATTGATCACGTAAATCATTTTTCGCGCGCAAGCTTAATACACTTTATGGATTGCAATGGCATGACTTTTGTGTCTCGCCCGAAACCCAAAGAATCCCAGAAAAGCCAGGATAGTGCCGATGCGTATTACAGCGGAACGTTTAGTGAAACACTCAATCTCCCCGAAGGGAGTAAGCTGCGTCCGCGCACCATTGAAAACATGACCCTGTTTTTTCAAAAATCAACGCCTCAAAAAAGTGGGACAGACCGAGGCCTGAATGGAATAGCCAGAGATCACACCAAATAAAAACCTATTGAGTTGTTGACAGTGTTGCTTCGAGTTGTCGCAGTGCGTTTTCCACATCGGCGCTTGTTGAACCCAGCACATTAATATGCCCTACTTTTCGCCCCGGTTTGCACGTTTTGTTGTACCAGTGCAACACACTGCCTGGAACGCTGCGTTCGGGTGCGGCTATTTTTTTCCCCAGCAGATTCAGCATGCCCGCTGGACAGCGTTGTGTGGTGCTGCCTAAGGGTAAATGTGAAATAGCGCGAATGTGATTTTCGAATTGACAGGTTTCGCAACCCTGTTGCGTCCAGTGCCCACTGTTGTGAACACGCGGTGCCAACTCATTCACCCAGAGTTGATCACCAACGACAAAGCACTCCATCGCCAGAACACCCACGTAATCCAAGGCGTCGGCAATTTTTTGGAGATAGGCTTCCGCCGTGCGCTGCAGCCGTTCACTGGCAATGGGTGCGGGGGCTTGCGATGTGAATAAAATGCCGTTGACGTGTCGATTTTGTGTTAAGGGGTAATAGCTGAGGGCACCGTCGACTGTGCGCACAGCCAACAGAGATACCTCGGCGGAAAAATCGACCCACCGTTCGATCACAACATCCAGCGATTCATTTTCCATCAATTGTTGGAGTTGCTCCCAGTCGGCGCAATGGCGCAAGCGCCATTGGTTTTTACCGTCGTAGCCCGACTCGCATGATTTGACAATGACAGGGTAACCCAGTTTTTCAATGGCTTGCTTGAGTTGCGCTGGATGGCTTGCGCTGGCGAATTCCGCCGTAGGGATTCCTAACTGTTGTAAAAAATGTTTTTCCCGTTCACGGTGCTGGGTGATGGAAACCGCTTTAGGGTTAGGAGAGACGGTGCAAAAAGCACTCAATGCTTCGAGGCGCGCCACATCGACGTGTTCTTTTTCCACCGTAACAACCTGCGGCTGCCCCATGGCATCGTACAACTGTTCCGCTGTCGTGTTGGCATCAGCGACGATGACGTCTCCCAAGCCGTGAACCGCTTCGGTGGCTTCTCCGGGTTCAGCGACAAAAGCAAAAGAGACGTTTAGGTGTTGCGTTGCTAGCTTCATCATGCGGGCCAATTGACCACTGCCCAGTACACCTACGCGCATCCGTTTACCTCGCTGGCTACGTTTTCAGTTTGTTGATGACGCCATGCGATTAAGCGAGTTCTCAAGGCAAGATCGGCGGTCGCTAAGATTTGCGCGGCCAACAAACCCGCGTTGAAAGCACCGGACGCGCCGATGGCTTGTGTGGCCACCGCCACGCCTTTGGGCATTTGTACGATAGACAGTAAACTGTCTAGACCGTTTAACGCTTTACTTTGTACGGGCACCGCGATCACCGGTAACTCGGTCATCGCAGCGGTCATCCCCGGGAGGTGTGCGGCCCCACCGGCACCCGCGATGATGACTTTGAGCCCTCGCTCATGAGCGGTTTTCGCGTATTGTACTAAGCGATCTGGCGTGCGGTGTGCGGAGACCACTTTGACTTCATGCGGTATGTGTAGCGTTTGCAGTAGCGTGGTGGCATGTTCCATCGTGGACCAATCGGATTGTGAGCCCATGATAATACCGACGCGTGCTCGCCCTGTGTCGTCTGTCATGTGTGTTGTGCGCCTCGTTTAATCTGATCGTGATGGTGTTCGCGCCAAGGTGGCCCATGGCGTATGAAAACTTTCGCCGCGCGGTTTGTCATGCCGTTCGTACGTGTGCGCGCCAAAATAGTCGCGTTGCGCTTGCAGCAAGTTTGCGGGCAATGACGCCGAACGGTAGCCATCGTAAAAGCTGAGCGCAGCGCTCATGGCGGGTACGGGAATACCGTGTTGAACAGCAATGGCTATGGCTTTTCGCCATCCGGTTTGGCACGCTTTTAATGCTGAATTAAAAAAGGTGTCCAACATCAGATTTTGAAGATCTGGCGTGGTGTCGTAGGCGGTTTTTATGTTGTCCAAAAACTGACTGCGAATGATGCAACCACCACGCCACATCAAGGCGATGTCGCCGTAGTTCAGCGTCCAGTTGTACGCGTTGGCGGCTTGCTTCATTAACATGAAGCCTTGGGCGTAAGAGATGATTTTCGCAGCATACAAAGCGTCGTGCACCGCATCAATCAGTGCTTCAGGCGCTTCTGGACTTGCGGGGTGCTCGGGACCAGAGAGGATCGTTGCCGCTGTCACGCGTTCGTCTTTCAGCGCGGATAAATAACGGGCAAACACCGCTTCGCCAATCAACGTCAACGGAATACCTTGCTCTAAGGCGTTAATGCCCGTCCATTTGCCCGTGCCTTTTTGTCCCGCCGAATCTAAAATTTTGTTCAGCAAAGGCGCACCATCAGTGTCGTTCACCGTGAAGATATCGCGTGTAATTTGGATCAGGTACGAATCCAGAGGACCTTGGTTCCAACGATCGAATACCGTCGCCAATGCGTCGTGATTGAGGCCGCCCGCTTGATGCAGCAGGTGGTAGGCTTCACAAATTAACTGCATGTCACCGTATTCAATGCCATTGTGAATCATTTTAACGTAATGCCCCGCCCCGCCTTGGCCAACCCATTGGCAGCAGGGGTCGCCATTGGCTTTGGCGGCAATCGCTTGAAACATCGCTTTGACTTCCGGCCACGCTTGCACATCGCCGCCAGGCATCAAGGAGGGTCCAAAGCGGGCGCCTTCCTCACCACCGGAGACGCCCATACCCAAAAAGCGGATACCTTTTGTATGGCAGTAGCGCATGCGGCGTTCGGAATCCGTGAATAAAGTATTTCCACCATCGATAATGATGTCACCAGGCTCAAGATGCTGGAGTAAGGTTTCAATAAGCTCATCAACCACCGGACCTGCTTTGACCATCATCATGACACGTCGGGGCACTGAGAGTGTGGCGCACAGGGCCGCAATGGAATCGCAGGCTACGAGTTTCGCTTCGGGGGAGCGCGCCGCGAAATCCGTGGTGACGGAATGCGTGCGATTATATACAGCAACGCGAAAGCCGTGGTCAGACAAATTCAGCACCAAATTTTGACCCATAACTGCCAAACCAATGACAGCGATATCCGCTTGACTCATCATTTATTCTCCTTGGTTTTTAAGCGTGATCTGTGCGTGTCTTTCCGTCACAAGATCCAAATACAATACAAAAAAGAGTTGTTGTGTAAATGCCGTACGCATTCAAAATACAAAATAATTATTATGCAGCTCGCACGGTTTGTGTGTTGGTGGCGTGTTGAGTCAGGCGACATCTGAAAAAGCACTGGCCATCCGTTCTAACGCATCGCGCAGCACCGCACGTGGCGTACCCACATTAATGCGGTAAAAGCCATCTCCGGGTTCACCAAAGGTGCGCCCTTCACTTAATCCGACACGGGCGCGTTCGATCAAACGGTGATTCAAGGCGTCACGATCCAGGCCCAGCGCCCGAAAATCAGCCCAGACGAGGAACGTGGCTTGCGGACGCATGATACGCAGTGCGGGTAGCGTCGCTTGCAACTGCGCCAAGGTCAAGTCGATGTTGCCCGTCAGATAACTCAGCAATTGGCGTTGGTACTCGCGTCCGTCTTCACTCAGCGCTGCACTTAAGGCGATCTTACCAAAGCAGTTGATGTCATCGGTATGCCATTTGCGCTGCGTGTGCATAAAACGGCGACGCAATGCTGGCGACGGCGCAACGACAAACGAAGCACGCAAACCGGAACAACTGAACGTTTTGCCAATACTGTGCGCCAGAATGACCGATTCGGCGGCTCCCGTCAGGCTGAGTAAGTTCGTGTGCTGGTGTGGCGGAAAAACCAAATCGGAATGGATTTCATCACTGAAAATCAGAACATCATGCTGTTGGCAGAGCTCAAGCAGTTGGCGAAGCGTTTCGGCTGACCACACACGTCCCGCTGGGTTATGCGGATTCGAGAGTAAGACCAGGCGTATTTGCGGCAGAATCTGTTCAAAGCGATCGAAGTCGATGTCGTAACACTCGCCGTGATTGATGAGTGGCACGGTATAGCATCGGCGTCCGGCTTTTTCCGTCATTTTAAAAAAAGGCGGATAAATAGGCGTAAAAACGCACACCCCATCTTCTGCTTGTGTGAACGCTTCAATGGCAACTCCCAAGCTGGTAACGACCGATGGTGACAGGAGAATATCGTCCTGTGTTACGGTGAGTCCGTACGCCTGAGCGAGCCAAGCTTGGATGGCGCTGAGCGTCTGTGCGGGGCGCGGTTCTTGATAACCCAAAGTGGGTCGCAGGAGACGCGCTTGCAAGGCACGCTGTACACACAGCGGCGCAGCGAAATCGGTGTCGGCTACCCACAATGGCGTTACATCGTTTCGACCAAACAGAGCTTGCCGTAAATCGTATTTTTCGGAGATACCCTGGCGGTTGTGAATAACGTCAAAATCAATCGCATTCATTTTGCTCGTTCCACGCTCTGTCGATTTATTACACTGTCGGTTCATTACACTGTCGGTTCATTATACTTTCGATTCATTTACGGCTTTTCGAATCAGGAATGGTAAAGGAGGTTCTCGTGTTGCACGCGTTCTTAGCCTCATCAGCACCGTTCTGAGCTCTTGTGCGCTGAGAAGCACGTAGGGTATCAGGCACAGCGCTCGGATGCTAGGCGTTCTTGGCGGCTTCGCATGCAAAGTGATAATAGCAACAGTATGGTGTAACGGGGCAATGGCGCGTGGACAGAATGAGGCTTAACGTTCCAACATGTCAGCCATCTTCATCAGCTCGCTTTTTCGTGCCACAACATAAGACAAGGCCTCGTATAAAGCCTCGGGCGTGAGGTCCAATTGTGCGAGTAATGAAGGGCTGATGGGGCGGTGACGAAGTTCAAAAGCGGGTTCGGGTTTGTGGATGCGCTGAACCAGTTGATTGGCGACATAAAGCAATTGGACATACGTACTATGTTTACCATTATACTCGGGAATGTGTTGCCATCGCAGTGCGGTGATGACGGCTTCGGGCATGTCCCACTGTGTCATGACCCACGCGCAGATGTGTTCCCGACTGATGCCCAAAACGTATTGTTCAATCACCGCATGAGAGTGGTGCGGATTGGCTTCGATAAATCGACTGATCAGTGAGAAGAAAGATCGAAATACAAAACCAAGAATGAAAAAACCGAAGTTGTTTAACAAACCAATCAAATATGCCAATCCAACGCTGGGGCGCTCTTTGCGCGCCATGCGTTTGACCAGCGCTTCGGTCAGCGCCGCCGTAAAAACAGCTTGCTGCCAATAGGGTATGATGTCGCGTGGGCCGTCAGTTGGCATGTCCAGTGTGTTACTGAGTGATAGGCCCAGCGCCAGATTCATAACTAAATCAAAACCCAATACACGTACAACGGCATCATTCACGGAACGGATGCCACCTGGGGCATTGTAGTAGGATGAGGAAGCCCAACTGACCACTTGCGCCGCCAAGCTGGGATCGAATTCGACGATTTGCGCTAAATCTCGAACGCTGGCCATCGGGTCCGACCGAAGTTTAACAATACGTTTAGCGGTTTCGGACATCGGAGGAATTTCAAGGGTTTTATCTAAACGCTGATAGATGCGCCGTGTTGTGAAATGAGATACTGCGTCAAACAAGCGTTTTTCCCCAGCGTCTTCGCGTAACTGAGTCCACAAATCATCTACGGGCGCAGTAAAATCACTGTAGACAACGTGGGCCAAATAACGATCGAGGCTGTCACCCGTTATTTTCAAAAATACATCTGTGATGCCGGTGGTGACATACAGGATGCTCCGTTCACGGAGACTGGTACAAGCCTGTACCGCTGCCGCCTGCGTTTGGGGAATAGCCGCAAGCGAGGTTTGTGCTGTCGGCAGGCCTTGCGCGGCAGCAAGCAATTGCAGCGTGGTGGCTGGCGCTGCTTGAAGATTGCGTCCGTTTTGCTCAGATAGGCGCCGCACGTCAATGAGCCGATTCGCGGGGAGAAGAAATTGCATTTGACCAAGACTGTCTTGTAAAACAATTAGCAGCACCATATCCACATCCAGCAGATCGGTATTGATCGTACAGTTTTCGTACGGACAGACCGGGTCTGTGGATACGAATTCATATTCAATGTGCTGCTTGGCGAGCGCCTGCGTGAGTGGTTGTGGTAGCTCAAACCGTAAGGGCATATTGGGGGGTGCTTCAAGCGGAGCGCTCGTGCAAGCGGTATTTCTAAAAGGCATGATGTTCCCCGTGCGTATTGCTATTCCTTTATTGAATGCATCTTTCTTCCCTTGATGCATCTTCCTTTAAGGCATGACTTACTGCGCCAAGTATCAGTATAGCGTTGTTTGTTTTAAATATTGATTAGGCTTCAATATACCGAATGTGCTTGGATTGCCAGCGTGTGTATAGGGCCTTGGCGATGTCGGGGGTCTGCTCATGAAGATGTGTGGCCACGGATTTGGCGCAATCAATGAGGTGTGAGGGGCAGGTGTACGCATCAAACACCCTGTCAAATGCGCCGGATTGGGCGGCACCAAGCCACAGGCCAGGGCCACGTTGCGCCAGGTCGTGTTCGGCCAGTACAAAGCCATCACTGGAAGATCGCAAAGCGGCAAGGCGCGCTTTGCCTTTTTCGTTAAGTGGATGTTGGTACAACAAGATGCAATAGCTGTCTGCTTCCCCGCGACCCACTCGGCCACGCAGTTGATGCAATTGACTTAAACCAAACCGTTCAGCTGATTCGATGACAATGACGGTGGCGGCGGGAATGTCGATACCCACTTCGATCACCGTTGTGGCAACCAATATATGCAGTTTTTGTTGGCGAAAATCGTCCAGGATGCTGCTTTTCTGGGTATCGGGCATTTGACCGTGCAGTAAACCAATGCGCAGCTCGGGCAGTTTTTCTTGAAAGTACGTCAAGGCGTATTCAGCCGCTAAGCCTGTGGCGACGTCTTGGGTGTCGGGTTCTGGGTCTGTTCGAATGCGGGGGCAGACCCAAAAAACGCGCTCGCCGTTTTGACATTTTGTTTTGATGGCATCGAGCAACGCATCGCGATGTGTGTCGCACATGACGGTGGTCGTGATGGGTTTGCGTCCCGCTGGCCGTGCTTTGATTTCAATGGTATTCAAGTCACCATACAGAGACATGGCCAAAGTACGAGGAATCGGCGTAGCGGTCATATACAAGATATGCGGATTACAGCCTTTTTCTTTTAAAGCCAAACGTTGTTCGACACCGAAACGATGTTGTTCGTCGATGACACCAGCCAGCAGATTATTAAAATGTACGTCGGCTTGAATGAGTGCTTGCGTACCGATGGCAATGTCAATCTTTCCTTCGGCGAGTGCAGCCAATTGCTCTCGCCGCTCTCGGTGAGAGAGGCGACTGGAAAAAAAGGCGATGCGAATGCCCAGGTGGCTGAACCATTGTTCAAATTGGGTGGCGTGTTGGTAAGCCAAGAGTTCGGTAGGTGCCATGACGGCGGCTTGACCGTTATGGCAATACGCGGCATAGGCCAGCGCCGCTGCGAGCACAGTTTTACCGCTTCCAACGTCGCCTTGTAGTAAGTGCTGCGGCAGTTTGGGAGCGGTGTCGGTATTGGGAGGCGTGTGCAAGTGAGATAACGCGTTGTGCTGATCTTCAGTCAGTGTAAACGGGAAGCAGTTGAGCAGCGTTTCCCGTTGCTCAACGGACAGCGACAGCGACTGATTTGGTGTCGATTGCGCGTCATGCAAACGTGCAAGCCCCAAAAAATGAGCGATTAAACATTCCAAGCTGATGCGTTGATGGGCGCGCTGTAAAAAAGCGTGATCGTGCCGTGCCAGCGGGGGCGGTCGATGCAGTGCGGTAATGGCCTCGGTAAACGTGGGTAGGTTTTCATCGCGTAAAATCGAAGGAGGCAGTAGATCTTTGAGCCAGTCACGCTGATGCGCCAGAGTGAGTGCCTGATCGATGAAGGTGCGCAGTCGAGCTTGCGTGAGGTTTTTACTGGTGGGGTAGATCGGCGTAAGCGTTTCGGCGAGGGGTTGATCGGCGTCCATGAGTTGAGGATGAGTGATTTGTCGCTGACCTTGGAATGGATTCACGGCACCGACACCACGAATGGTTTTGCCCACTTGCAATTGATTTTTGAGATACTGCGCCCCGTGAAAAAAGACCAATGTGACGGTGCCGCTGCGATCAGAAAGTTGACAGCGTATTTTTTTAGGATGTGTTTTTGATTCGTGCAATGCGGTAATTTGACCTTCCACAACTACTTTTTCGCCGAAAGGCAGCTGATTAAGTGGCGTGATGCGTGTGTGATCCTCATAACGGTGTGGCAGATGGAAAATAAGAGAAGAGACGGTTTCCAAGCCAAGGTCTCTCAGAATGCGATGCATCTGTGGTCCGACGCCTTTAAGGGTGCTGACACAAGGGTCGCGTGGAACGCCCAATCGATGTGATGCTGGGCGGTTTTCCGTGAGTTCAGAGTGAGGCGGCGCTCCGGGAGTGGCTGTACGCATCGTTTTTCATCCCTCGGGTGTGCAATGGTCAATTAGCACACAGTTATTAGCCATCATATTGTAAAACCCGCATTTTATATTTACACTGGCGTTTTTTCCAGCCAAGAAAAAGAATCTGAACTTATGCCCGACGATCAGAGAATTATTCAGCAGTTTGAACGACCCCTCAAGTTTCCCTTCGCCACCCCCATGCTTTATCGTATAAAGCTTGGCGACACGCTCACCAGCATCATCAAAGCACATTACGATATCAATCCAACGGACAAACGCTTCAGTCTGGCCATTGCTCATATCATGTATTTTAATCCAGCTATCAAACACCCAGATCATATTTGTGCTGGCGACTTGCTCCGCATTATCCCGTTTGAGCCAGGCCCTGAGCCATTTTGCAAAGTGCCGGATGATTTCTATACTCAACACCGAGCGCCTGCCGCACTTCAACATCACCTAGAGCCTTTGTTGCCTGGTTGGGAGCAACGATTTGAATCTATTCTTCCAAAACAAAAATTTGAGCGCGATATGTTCTGGGTATTGAGCTGGATGCACGAGAATTATGATTATTTGGCCAACATAGGATTCGGCAGTGGATTCAACGTCCTGGGCAATCTAACAGAAGAGACAAACAACGCACTGATCGCTGAAGTAAAAACCCTGTACCAACAGTACAAATCAGGGGTGTTGACTAAGGGACAGTATGATTACCGGCGACAAAAGGCGTTACAAACATTCAAAGATCGAGTCGGTCCTTTTGATCGACTTTTATTCAGCGGGAAAACAGGGCCAGAGGCTATTCGTATAGCGCGTACTAAGTCCGTGCCTGCAACAGCAAAGATTGATCGAAATCTGACACGCTTAGCTAAGCTTTCAAGCGTAGCCAAATACGGTGGTATTTTGTTAAGTGCTGCTGGCATTGGAATGGGTTGTTACAATATCGCACAAGCCAACACTCGAAACGAAAAGAATGAAATATTTGTTGAGACGCTTTCCAGTACGATCGC
>JARRRL010000051.1:0-20297 GCA_037380725.1 Gammaproteobacteria bacterium
CGCTTTTGATTACTATTTTTTACTGCATTTTTAAGATTACACCCTTTGAAGAGCTTCCCGATACCCTCACGCTCAATGCATCACTCATGACTTGGTACCTCGTCATCACGGAACTGATTTCGTTTGCCGGTGGCACCCAAAACTTTCACGACGTGCGCAGCGATGTACTGAATGGCCAATTCACTACCAGTTTACAACGCCCAAAATCTTACTTTTGTACAAAATGGTGGACATGGGTTGGCGCCAACATCGCTCGAATCAGTGCACTGCTGGTACCGGGACTGATACTGGGTCTCTGTTATACCCACAATTTCGCGTATAACCCCACGCATATCCCGTTCTTGATCTCATCGATTTACCTGGGCACGCTGATTTTCAGTACCGTTTATTTTATGCTGGGCATCCTTGAAATCTGGGGACCCTATTCGCGTCAAGCCATGTGGATCTTTCAAAAACTGACCTTTTTGTTGGGCGGCTTAATTTTACCACTGCAATTGTATCCGGAATGGCTGCAAACGATAGCGTGGCTGACACCCTTTCCCGCCATACTGTACATCCCCGGCACCTTCGCTTTTAATCCGGACCTGCAAACCCTAACACACCATTTAGGCATTCAAGTGGTGTGGCTCGCCCTGGTGATACTGGCTGCGTTGTTCGTAGAATAGCAAGCATATAAAACGATTATGAAACGGGGCCCATCAACATGCTAACACGCACCCTACACTCGATTCACTACATGATCCTGTTAATTCCTGTTGCACTGAAAACGGCGCTCCAAAACAAAACCGCTTTCTGGTCGCTCAGTTTCTTTATGCTCTTTCAAAATATCATCATGTTCTTGATCTGGGTGATTTACTTCAATAATTTTTCCAGCATTCTGGGTTGGCAACTGTCTGATCTGGCTGCACTCTTTGGCCTGGTGTCTTTTTCATTTGGCCTGGCGTTTCTGCTGTGTGGAGGAGCGCTTGATTTGGGTCGAGCCATCGTAGAAGGCGAATTGGATATCCACTTAGGGCGCCCACGCCACCCGCTCATTGGGCTGTTATTCAAAGAAAGTCGAGCGGCTGGATTGGGGGACGTGCTGACAGCACCCATTCTCTGGCTTTGGTTTGGCAATTATTCAGCGCTGGAGTTGCTCACATTGACGATTTTAGGCCTATTCACCGCCATCATCTTTTTAGCCACAACGATCGCGATCAATTGCTTACCTTTTTTGGCAACATCCAGCAGCCGCATCAGCGATCAGCTGTTGGATAGCTTTATCATCGTTGCCATTTACCCACACAATGGGTTTCCGCTCAGCATCAAAATATTGTTCCTGACACTCATTCCAGCGGGTTTTATTGCCTACTTGCCGGTTGAAGCGATCCGTAACTTCAATCTGGCTCAGATGGCGCTGATTGGCGGCGCCGCACTTTTTTATATGAGCCTCGCCGTTGCGATCTTCAATGTCGGTTTGCGACGATACACATCCGGCAGTCACACCTTGATTGTTCGGTAAAACCAACGCCGCAACAGTGTGTATATCGTCGATCATAAAAAACTAAGATTATAAAAAAACTATTGAGAGTAAAGAAAATGATTGAAAACAGCGCCCCCGTTATGAGCACAAATTTGCCAGCTGTGCGTTCGGCTTCATCCGTTTCACCAACGGTGGCGTCGCCATCAACGTCGCGCTCACAAGAGGAAGAAAACTGTCCGATCTGTTTATCGGCCTTGGATCCAGAGCAGGGTAATTTGACTCACTTGGTACCCTGCTCACATACGTACCACACAGTATGTATTGGCCGCTGGGTAAACAAAATAGAGCCACAAGTGGATTGCCCAACGTGTCGATTCCCCATTTCTTTGCGGCAGCGTCTCTTGTTTATTAAGGCGCTCAAAGAGCAGACCACTGAGCCAGACGTGCAGTCAAACCGTATGGAAATGGGCAGTGCGGAAACGGGCAACATGGCAACGAGCAACATGGCAACGAATAGGACACCGCCCGTAGAGTCAGAAAATAGGACCGAGGCGCAGCAAGAAGATGAACCCGACATACAACACAGCACACGAACGAATGTTTTAGCGGCAATAGAACTGAACAAAGTCATCGGAATAGCTTCTCGATGTTTCTTACGTTCAGTCGTCAGCGCTGGAGTAGGTGCACTGGGTAGCTTGGCGCTTAGAAGCCAAAGCCATACACACAACGGTCCGGGCGCTGTCGCCTTGGCTTCCTTTCTGGGGTCAGGGTTAACCGCTTGGTTACCCGAATTACGAAAGCAAAATAAAATAGATTTCATGTATATCTTACTTGGATTATGCTCCAGGACCGTTAATCCAGCCCTCGGGTGTTTGCTGATGGCTCAGCTCGATGCCAAAAAACTCTATACATCTGTTTTAGCGGGCGGGCTTGGCGTCTTTACTACAATAGGATTTATTGTTTTCTTGGATGCACTTATTGATGGGAAATTTTTTCTGAGTAACCGTAGCGGCGATCACAACGTAGAAATTGGAACCATAGAAGACTACACATCGGTTCGCTTAGATGGTTTTTATCATGGTGTGGAAATCGGTCTTCGCTTGAGCGAAGAAGCGGTTTTTTCCGAACCGCCTTCACATCAATTATCAGAAAGTTTGCTGAATGAGTTATTAGCGCTTGCGCTGCCGGGAAATAATACTGAAGAGAACCGCCAAAGATATGAAGCAGAATTTTTACAGGGCTTTCAACGCGGATTAGACAGTGGATATAACGAAGGACTGTATGGCACTTTTCCTACCGACACTTTTCCTAGCGATCCTACCGACGAAACGCAGCAAGTCACTTCGACAAGTTCAGCAACATCGCACGCTTCGACAAGCGGTTCATCTTAAGAAGCGAACAACAGCAGCGAACAACAAAAGAGATCTTTGTTGCAAAGAAAAGTTAACATACTGCGCAATAAAACACAATATACAACTCAAAAGAGCAATCTGACAGTTGGTTACCGTTTCTATCTGGGCATTGCGCCTGGGTTCATTTAGTCTGGTAGCAGTTTTGCCAACCATCAGCACTCGTGGGTCAACAAGCCCCGAATATGAAACGCAAGCATAATAAAAATCGTTCTTTTTGAGGCAGTCGCACTATGTCCAGTAAGGAAACCTCGATCAATTCTAACGCCACACCCGCCCCCGAAACGCCAGACATTGAACTGCAAGCGTTTGTGCCCTACCCCCAAGCGATTCGCTGGTCCTTACAATCCGATTACTACGAAACCGTCGGACCCGATGCGTGGTTGAAGCGTGACGTACCAAACATGGTCACCAGCAATTCCTTCGCCGCCATGCAAAACGCCTTGTTTGTGTACGATGCCGTTGAAGCTCAACTTCGCCAAAACAGCTTGTCGCCAGAAGACCCGATTACGGTGCTTGAATATGGTTCAGGCAACGGTTTATTTGCCTACAATTTTATTCGCCGTTTTGAACAAATCTGCCAGCGTGATGGCAAGGATTACCACACTCGGCTCGTGTACATCGCCACTGATTACGCCGAAAGCAATATCCGCGCTCTCACACAGCAGCCTTTTTTGCAAAAGGAACTTCAGTGCGGACGCTTACGTTTAGCACAAGCCAATGCCTTATCCGCAGAACCATTGCGCTTTCTTTCCACAAGGAACAGTTCCACAAAGGACAGTTCCACAGAGGACAGTCAAGTACACGAAGAAGCCATCCCCCTTTTAAGCGCCGTCATCACCAATTACCTGCACTGCTGCTTACCCGTTGAATTTTTGTGTCATCACGGCAAGCAATGGCAAGAAAAGCTTATTCGCACCAGCGTCACCCTCACCGAAGAAGAAGCCACACAAGGTCTCACCCGCGAAGCGCTGTTGCAAAAACCACGGATTATCAAACGTTTTAACGAAGAAATACGCTGGCAATCTATTGAACTCTCAACGCATTGCATCGACGAAGCGCATCAACAGGCCATTGAGGCGCTCACAGCCGAGCGCCCCAAAAGCACGCTGCTTAACCCGACAGGCTCTCTGGCGAATATTCGCTTGATGCAACAACATTTACGCGCGTACGGCATTTATCTGATTCACGACAAGGGCCACATCGATACCACTGCTTACAATTTTGGCGGCGTACACGGGCGATCAACCCACGGTAACTCAACGGCTTACTTGGTCAATTTTCCCTTACTCAAAGCCTACGCCGAACGTTTGGGTCTGTGTACATACCAAACACGATCGCGCCAACTTTCTTTACACACCTTAATGCTGGAACACAGCGCAAGCCCCACGCATCAACGCGCATTTCGTTATTTATACAACGACTTTAATCTTAATAATGACATGGTCGATTTACAACTCATGTCACACACCTTGGAAAAACACGGGGAATTACTCAAAGCCGCTGAAATGTTGCAAAAATGTTTGCGATATCGCTCATTGGATGTTGAACTGCACTACACATTAGGCATGTATTATTTAAAACTGAACATGGGGCAGCGCGCCTTACTGTGTGTGCGTAACGGTCGTCCCGTCGATCACTTTGGGCAATATAATTTCGATATGATCGAAGGTTGTGCGCACAAAGTACTGGAAAACTTCACACTTGCCTGTAAAATATTGGACCGAGCGCTGAGCCATGAGACCGATGTTCATCTCATGAAAGCCATTGAAAAAGAACTGTTTGATTGCCATGTGGCGCGGGGTTTGCCTACGGAAGATTTTACCAGTGCAAACTACCCGGCTCTGGACCGTTTACCGGCTACTCATACGGAATGCGATGCCAAGCACAGCATTCACACGATGATGTGCTCAAGCGATGAAGTCGATCTGGGATCCGAACCACGCGGCACCATAAACGATACACCTTGATAACTGTGAAATTGATAACTGTGAAATTGATGACCGTGAAGTTAATGGAAAGTGCGTGAAAGTGCGCGAAAGAGTCAGAATATCGATCAGAGGCGCCACGCCATGAGAAATTCTCCTTTTCCTAAATTATTACCAAACTTTCTGAAGCGGTGGTCCCCACGCGCGTTCTCATCCGAACAAATAACGGACGAAGAGATTAATACTTTATTCGAGGCAGCCCGCTGGTCCCCTTCGTGTTACAACGAGCAACCTTGGCGCTTCGTATATGCCACCAGCACGGAAGCGCGAGAACGACTGCTGTCTGTTTTATCAGCCAGCAACCGAGAATGGGCCAATCGGGCCCCTTTGATCATCATTGCTTTCAGCCACATGATCTTCAACAGCACACAAGCCCCCAATCGTTGGGCAGCCTTTGATACCGGCTCAGCTTGGATGTCTTTAGCATTACAAGCCCAACACCTTGGCTTAGTTGCTCACGCCATGGGTGGGTTTGACGAAGACATGGTGTATCAAATCACGGGGGTTGATCCCAGTGAGTTTGTGGCCATGGCTGTGATCGCCGTGGGTCACCTCGGCGATCCAGGAACATTGCCAGCGGCATTACGCAGCCATGAAAAACCCAGTGATCGCATGGGCCTTTCAGACATCGTCTACGAATTTCGCACCGATCAAGAAAGCATCAGTGAACACGTTGAAATTGACGACGACGAACTGATTTCGTAGTCTCTCCGTCCTCTCCATTCAGGGGCTTGCTGGTTGTTTCAACTTAGGTAAATAATGCTGGCTAATCAAACTGCGGACACTGTGTACCCGGTACATATCCTCCGTCAATCCTTCTGGGCGTAGGCCCACCGTCACTTCGATTTGTCGCAATTTAGGTAAAGCGGAATTTTTCACTTCAGAACGAACAATCCATTCTCGATGCGCCGCATCAACGTTCTCATCGCGCTTGCCTAAAGGCGGCCACTCTGGCTCCGCCATCATCTCTGCCATCTTGTTCATGGCCAGAATATGGGCCATGGTTTTTTCTTCGAGTCGCTGCATGGAGTTGATTTGCCCAGAAAGAGCAAATGTTAATTTGGTGGCTACCAGCGCAACAATTGTCATGGCAATCATGACTTCCAATAACGTAAAGCCACAGGCACGAAGCACGCCATCACCGTGGCCAAGTGCTTGAACTGAACATGTCGGGCTGCAATATCGACCCATGAATTTCACTCCAAGGATTCATCTCCCGCTCGCAGATAGGTAATATTTCCCATGATGTCTGAGGAAATTTCAAATCGCAAATCTGGATTATCCCGCCACGTTAAACGCACCCGAAAGACGACCGCTTCGCCACTGGATAAAAAAAGCAATGTCGGACGCACTTGCGCCGCCTCAAGTTGCATCTTCAACAACTTGGCGTTCACCGTTTCCTCCGAATCCAGATCCGCTTCCAATTCTTCAAGTTGCACAAACAGTTCATCATCGTCTTCAAGCAGCGCCAGCTCCAACTCGACGCCATCCACCCAAGCCAACACTTCAATTTGATCCGAGTACAGGTGAGCCGTCTTAAAACCGCGATTTTGGATAGGTCGCCAATAACCAGGCAAAACCGGGAGCTCATCGTTCTCACCGAATGAAGCCGTACCGCTCTGAGTCAACGTACCATCCTGCCTCGGCTGAGCCGCATTGGGTCCTTTATTGATCGATTCCTGATACTTGGTCTGCTCTTCGGCTGTGGGCTCATACCACTCCAATACACGCAAACCATTTTGATAAACGATTAATCCATACTCATGTCCAGCCAGAATCGACTCATCTTGTAGCAAACGGACAAGTGCATTGAGGCGTTCGGCTTCAGTCTTAATCACGCGGGTGGGTGAAAACAGGTTCATGCTCAACATCACCATACCCGCCATCACCGCAATAATCGTGATCACAATCACGAGCTCAATCAGCGTGAACCCAGCACACGGTCTTTCAGAACTGCTTACAGAACTGCTTGCAAAACTGGTCGCGCGCTTACTGGCTCGACGGTAACGAGCACACGTGTAAAAACCACAATGCGTTCGCCGAAACGGGCGAATCAGCTACTGTTCCACGATGTCTGCATCGTACCCTTCGCCACCCTCAGCGCCATCACGTCCCAGACACAACAAATCGTAATCACCTGAGGTACCTGGCGACAGATAAACGTAATCACGCCCCCACGGATCTTTCGGCATGGATTTGACGTAACCGTGCGCATTCCAATTCGGCGCATTACCCGGATTTTTCACCAACGCTTCCAAACCTTGCTCTGTTGACGGGTAGTTGTAATTATCTAATTTGTACATATCGAGCGCATTGGACAGCGTTTTCAAATCCGTTCTGGCGGCTTGCACGCGCGCCTTATCGTCTTTCCCACCCACGACTTGAGCCACCAATCCGGTTAGAATACCTAATATTACAACCACGATCATAATTTCGATCAACGAAAAACCGCTGATATCCTGTGGGCGCTGCACCCTAACAATTCGATCCCCAAGTAGTCGTTCCCCAAGAAGTCGTTCCCCAACAATTCGCGATTCACACTCGCGCGCCGAAAACCCCATACCCATTACCTCACTGGCTGAATAGTCCTATTTATTACGTTTTATTACGTTCGACATACTGCCGTTATACCGCTCAACATCACCCCGCTAACTCACTCATTTTAAACACCGGCATCATAATAGCCAGTACAATGGTTAGCACAATAACCCCCATGAACACCAACATCAACGGCTCAAACAAACCAATAATGGTGGTAATCATGTTATCCAACTCCCGTTCCTGCGCCACCGCCGCCCGAGATAACATGGTATCCAATTCGCCGCTGGATTCACCACTGGCGATCATTTGTATCATCAAAGGAGGGAAAAAACCCGATTGGTCCAAAGCACGATTTAAACTTGCTCCTTCACGCACAGCGGTGGTCGCCGTTCGTACCGCATTACCGATCGGAACATTCGTCGTTACCTGAGACGCGATGCTCATGGCATCCACAAGCGGCACCCCGCTGCTCGCCAAAATACTGAGCGTGTTAGCCACACGCGAGCAATTGACCAAACGAATAAACCGACCCAGTAAGGGCAAAGCCAGCAACCAGCGATCCCACACCAAGCGAATCGGTGGTTTTTTTAAGGCCTGATTAAATCCCCACACACACAGAACAAGCAGAAAAAATACCACCAAACCGTAACTGCCAATAAAATCGCTGAGGCCAATGAGCGCTTGTGTGAGTCCCGGTAATTCTTGCCCTGAGCCCTCCAAGACCGATACCATTTTCGGCATCACAAAATGCAGCAAGCCCACCACAATCAAAATACTGAACATCACCAACACAACGGGGTAAATCAAAGCGCCTTGCACTTTCCGCGAGGTCTCGTGAGAGCTCTCGGTGTAGTCCGCCAATTGATCAAGGACCAGCTCCAAATGCCAAGATTGCTCCCCCGCTGCAACGGTCGCGCGAAACAACTGCGGAAACGAGCGTGGGTAAGACTCGAGGCTCCTGGCCAGCGAAAATCCTTCAAGCACTTTAGCACGAATCGCGATCATCATTGACTGCGTTTTTGGCTTTTCACACTGCCGCGCGATCGCACGCAAAGCTTCTTCTACCGGCAAACCTGCTTGAATCAACGTTGCCATCTGTCGGGTGATCACCGCCAAATCCAGCGACTTGACCTTATAGCGAGATCCCGCACTGCGCCCACCGTTTTCGTCGCCGCTTTTGCCTTTTATTCCTTTTTTCGAAGTTTCTTCTACGGTTAAAGGGGTCATCCCTTTCTCGCGCAAATTCGAGCGAACCTGACGGGCACTGTCCCCCTCAACCGTTCCCTTTCGTTGCTTACCGTGCGCGTCCAGGGCCACAAAATCAAACGCTGCCATAAGCGCTAATCCTCTCGGGTTACGCGCAAAACTTCTTCCAAGGTGGTGACGCCTTCTAACGCTTTGCGTACCCCATCGTGGCGTACGCCACTGGATCGAGTCCGCGCGTAGCGTTCAATGGCCAATTCACCACTATTATCGTGAATCATATTTCGAATGGTTTCATCGATCACGATCAACTCGTAAATGCCCGTTCGTCCTCGATAACCCGATCCATTGCACGCTTTACATCCCGTTGCGCGATACAACACCAGTTCGTCCAGCGTTATACCACTCATCATACCACTCGCCGCGCTATCCAAGATGGACCGCTCACCCTGACTGGGCGCATACGGCGCGCGGCACTCGGCACATAATACGCGGACCAAACGTTGCGCCAGCACGCCCAATAGACTCGTAGACAGCAAAAACGGTTCAATGCCCATGTCTTGCAAACGCGTGACAGCGCCCGCCGCCGTGTTCGTGTGTAAGGTCGATAACACCAAGTGGCCCGTCAAACTGGCTTGCACCGCGATTTCCGCCGTCTCGCGATCGCGAATCTCCCCCACCATCACCACGTCTGGGTCTTGACGCAAAATCGCCCGCAATCCCCGCGCAAACGTCATATCCACTTTGGTATTCACTTGGGTCTGACCAATACCTTCAAGTTGATATTCGATGGGGTCTTCAACCGTTAGAATATTACGCGTTTCGTTATTCAATTCCGCCAAGGCAGCGTACAAGGTTGTGGTTTTACCCGATCCAGTCGGTCCCGTCACTAAAATGATACCGTGGGGCTTGTGAATAATGTCTAAGGTATTGCGGTGATCGACTTCACACATACCCAAAGAACGGATATCCAAACGTCCCGCTTTTTTGTCCAATAGCCGCATCACCACACGCTCACCGCTGTTCGATGGCATGGTCGAAACCCGCACATCGATTTCATGGCCCGCGACTTTCAACGAAATACGACCGTCCTGCGGAATGCGTTTTTCCGCAATGTCCATTTTTGCCATCACCTTGATGCGGGAAACCAGCAAAGGCGCTAATTCACGACGGGGTTGTAATATCTCGCGCAGCACCCCATCCACCCGCAAGCGCACCACCATCCGTTTTTCAAACGATTCGATGTGAATGTCCGACGCGTTTTCACGTATCGCCTCACTCAAAATGGCATTGATTAAGCGAATAATCGGCGCATCGTCTTCCTGCTCCAACAAATCTTCCGTTTCGGACACCGATTCGGCCAAACTGGCCAAATCCATGTCATCACCAATGCCTTCCACCATTTGCATGGTTTCCGATGAATTACTCTGATAAGCGCGCGCCAAAAGATGTTCGAAATCTTCTTTACCCACGAGCTCATACACCGTTGGACACTGCAAAAACCGCTGCGCTTCCGCCAATATTTGGGAGCTGACGCCAGGAATATGTTGGATCACAATGCCCTGCTGAGTGATGTTACTGACGATAAGTCCATGCCGTTTCGCAAAAGCGAAAGGAAAGCGCCGAGGGCCAGCAGCCGGTCGAGTCTTGACTTCATCATTCCCCGCACCACGTTCCGCCTCTGCTTGATTACCACGCACGGATAGCTCCATTTCGTCTTGTGTATGCGGCACTTGTGTGTGTGAAGTTGGTGTCGGCGACGTCGCCGAGCTACGTGACGATTGCGCACGCACCGCAGCGACGTCACTGGGCTGTGGTGCGGGTATGGCATCACCAAATTGCTGTGCAACTGATTTATTTCCGGGCATTACTGCGATCGCCTTACTGGGTTAAAACGGTATCGGTACGGTAAAAATATGGTAACACTGAGTATTTTATCAAATTTTGGCTTGCCTCTTATGCCGTTCTGACACCATTTTGGTTAAAATCAGATGACATATTCGGCGTTTGTTCCGTATCTGTAACTGTTTGCTCTGTAACTGTCTGCTCTGTAATGACCGTGCCCATTTCAGTAACAAGCAAAAACGGCACGTCCAGTGAACGCAACCACGCTAAACCTGCCGTTGCGCCTTTCAATAAAGCAACGGTCGAAGCGATGCCAGCCACCACACACGGCTCAGCGATCACCGTTGCTGAAGCCAGCCCCGACACCGGCCACCCGGTATGCGGGTTCAGAATATGACAATATCGTCGCCCATTATGTTCAATATAGCGTTCATAATCGCCACTCGTCGCCACCGCACCTTGTTGAAGAGAAACCAGACTAAGGGGACAATCCGGGCAACGCGGGTTTCGAATCCCCACGCGCCACCCAGGTCCCTGCGGTGGCGCACCAGCGCAATCGACAAATCGAACGTCATCAGCGTCGTTGCGGCAGTATCAGCGGCGTACTCTTTTACGATGCCGCCAAAATCAAGCTCCATGCCGCGAAGTGGCAAGCGCATACTCCATCCCGACGGCGCTTGCGAATCCCGTTTCCATTCAATCTGTTCCCAACCCACTAAAGGTAACAAGGCGTCGATGTCCGCCTGAGTGGCGATTCGTCCCGACTTAAAATCCCAGGCTTTGCGCAACACGCCAGCGGTCAAATCGAATAAGCCATCACTGAGCATAAACGCCTGTTTAGCCATTTCGCACAAACCATGCGTCTCGTCATCCACAGGCACCCACTCTCCAGTACCCGCTGTCGCGTTCAAACGACTGGTTAACGTATCAGGGCGATAACGTGAATACTTGGATTCCAAGCGCCGAATCGCAGCCTGCGCCGCATCCATCCATTTCTGCGCCAAAGAAGACGATTCGGTATACACCCGTATCTGACATGGGGAGCCCATTGCCCGAAAGTGATTTCGATAAAATTGCACCAAAAGCCCCCCTCTCCCTTGCAGGATCAACATGTCGTAACAGGATCAATAGGTCATGGAAAACCCAACAGAAAGGATATCAAAATCGATCAAGGCGGGTGAATCCCCATCCACATCATACAGTTCGTACGACACAATACCCGTCCAGCCATTAAACTCTTTTTCAGCGTGCACACGCCAACTGAGCGAGCTGAAATCGGACAAGCGATAATCACTGGAATAGAAATTACCCTCAACGTACTGCCCCACGTAAAACGGTTCGTAAAAATCAGCACCATCCTGCGTGTAATAGCGTAACCCGCCCACCAGCAAAATATCATTGCGTCGACGGTATAAAGCGCCATCCATTGTGTGCGAACTGATCGACCAGTTATCGGAATAATATCGGTAATCACCATGAAACGCTGTACCGGATTCCTCTAAATACAATCGGTATCGATGTGTCCAAGCAAACTGTTTGCGATCATCGGGACGTGCTTCAGTGAAACGTTGCAAAGAATTGGTATCGCCGATAATCGCAACCTCTTTATAAGGGTCGCTCAGGAATCCCGTTCTGACCGTATAGGACATCCCCATCTGATAGGTGGAAATTCGATTCAGGACCTGCGTGAAACCCGCATAGAGGCTGGCGCTGCTTTTGCTTGCATCGATCACGCGGCGATCGCCAATGGGCAGCGGAATACTCGATGGCGTTGGGGACAATTTATCACTGGAAAAACTCACACCGATGTCACCCACCACGTGCTTATCATAAAATTCCAATGCAGCCGAAACACCGCCATACAACGAGACGTAGTCCTCTTCCCGTGAGGTGCCACCCGACACCGTCAGCGCACCTTCATCGATGTAATAAGTGCCTGAACCGCTGACATCGAGGCGTTCATCATCAACCGATGCTCCCGTCAACACCACTTCGGCTTTTTCGGGATCATCATTATTGCGTGTGACATACCAGGGTGTCGCACCCGACATGGTTTCATAATCCATGCTCGCCGTAAAAGATAATTTTTCACTATACGGAAGAACCAAATGAAAATAATATGCATCAATGTCGTAGCGATTAAACGGAACTTGTGCATTATTGTTTTCTTCAGAAGTAATATCTTCGTTGTACATTTCCCAGCGGAAGCTCAACTCAGGCTTTTCTGGTGGGGTAATCGCCCGCGAAACGCCAGGCAGGGCCATGGCTGCCGACGTTAATACCGTAAGGGCTGATTGCACAACATCCCTATCTCGCTTGGCCATATTCAGCTTCCTGCCTGTAAAAATATTCAAAATAACTAGTTACACCCACAACCACCTCCCCCAGCGCTGGCTCCACCCGAGGAGCCTTCTTTACTGAAGTACACGTGATCACGCATTTTCCCTTCAATCACATCGGGCACGCCCTCCATCTCGGGCTTGGCGAGCACGCCGCGCTGCCAGGGTTTCACCTCGACCACAGCGCAACTTTGCAGCAATACCGTTTGGGTCAAGATGATTCCACCGCAGCAGATCAACGGCATCAAACGCTTACACCTTTTCACTCACTGCCTCCTTAAAAACATGCCCCAACAGACGCACACAGCCCCGGCTCTCCACCGCATCATGCCACAGTTATCGTATGACCAATTACTTACTGCACACAGCAATACCCATAAAACAGCGTCAGCATGATCATCAGATCGAGAACCAGGAACCATCACATTCACGTCACAACATTCACATCACGTTCATTGCCCTAGGAGCGCACGAATTTCCTGCTCATACTTGCCAATGTCCGCTTCATTAAACCCATTGTGGTTCTTTTTCAGCACACCATTTTGGTCGACTAAGTAAGAGGATGGCATACCCATCACGCCATACTGTTCAGGCATGCTTTGATTTTGGTCCCACACAGCGGGATAGCTGACGGGATATTGTTTCAAGAAACCCATAGCGTCGTTCACATTCTCATCTAAATTAACGGCCAATATTTCAAAGCGATCAGGGCCGATCTTAGCGCGCAAATCATTAAACATGGGCAATGACTTTCGGCATGGCACACACCAACTCGCCCAAAAATCAACCAAAACGACTTTACCTCGCAAACTGCTTAGACTCACAGGACTGCCATCCTGTAATGATTTAAGTTGAATTTCCGGCGCAGGACTTCCAACCGTAGCGGCCAGCGCGTGTTGCCCTAAAACAAGAGACACAACAAAAACCAAGACAGAGAGTATGTTTTTCATAGATGAACACCTTATTATGGTCGACAAAATCACATTCCGAATGTGAGCTTAATAATTGAGCTTGATAATAGCCCAACACATCAACTGACTCCGTAACGGTTGGGTCCATAGGAAAACACAACCTACCCTTTGGACCAACTTCACAACGTAATTGCTCGTACTTTTACGTATAAGCTTCGTATCCATACCGCGATAATTACAAATCCCTTTAAAATCAGTCAGACTATGCGTTTGGACCTCGTGCTCCATTGACTATAGTCAGCGTATACGCCCTTCGCAAAAACCAGGCCATCATTTTGATTCCGTGTTGACTCACTTTAAACCGAAAGTCCACCTTGGCGGAATAAAAACGCATTTGTTCTCGTTTTACGCGACCAGGAGCGCAGCACAGTAAGCACAATATGATATCAATTGTCAAGACTCTTAATGTGTGTGTTGATTTCATCCATGCATCCCCGTTTTGCACAACACAACAATTGGGCTACCGTTTAAACTAAGCCCTGTAAAGAAACAAAATATCTCGCTGAGTCTTGCCTTCTGGCAATCAACGAGCCGCTCTACCGGGCAGTAATTCCTCAAAAACATACCGTCACAGCTAAGGAACGCCACTATGACCGGTCTTGCTTCAATGGCACAACAATTCAGCGGTTTACCCATTAAATCTTTAATCGCCGCGCCTTTAAAAGCCGCCGCCGATGCCAATGGCATGATGGCGCGCACCCAAACGCAATTCATGCTCAGCACGTGTTTCGAAAAAGGAGCCAACGACACCGACCCGTTGATCCCCATTATGATCACATTCCAAGTGACGCGCTCCATCATCAAACCCGATGGCACGCCGGCTTCCCCCGCCACCGCAGAAGTCACCTTTACTTTACCCTTATTGACAATAATTCCGCTGAACTCACTGGCCGTCGATGACGTTAAAGTGCATTTTGAAATGGAAGTGAAAAGCTCAACATCCACGGATCACGAATCCAGCAGCGAGCAGGAAACAGCCGCCAAAGCGGACATTACCGCCAAATACAACGCGGGTTTATTTTCCGTTGAAGTGCACGGTTCAGTTTCACACAATAGCAAATCAACGTCCTCCGAAAAACAACATTACGAAGCATCCAATCAAGCCAAATATGAAATCGACGTACACGCTGGCCAGTTACCGCTCCCGAAGGGGGTGACAACTATTATTGACGCCTTTACGAAAAATATCGACCCCATTATGTTGAAACCGGAAGGCGAGACCACCCCTTAACGCCACAGTCTTCCCAGCTCAAACCATCCTTGACAGGGTGGTCGCAGAACGTATTATGACGGTGGGGCGCGATCGCTATCTCGTCCCGCACCACAGAAATGTGGTACGTTGCTGCTACGCCTTGCTGTTACGCCTAAGTCAGTCGCGTAACACAAGTCGCGTAGCACAAGTTGAGTCACAAGTCGCGCAACAACGTCGTATGCTCTTCAGCAGGGAAGCACACATGATCAAATTTAAGGCTTTAATCCAAGCCATTCACCAGAGCATTCATTCTGCGGCCGCCGCCGTTGAAGCTGAAGGCATCAAACACATCGAGTCGTTCTTTGACCCTGTCGAACCCGATCCCGATTCGGGTTCGACCCCAGCGGACGCCGCCACAACACCGGTCACGCATCGCCCCAAAATGGTTGCATTGGAATTTCCGTCTCGCACACAAGATGGCTCTGAAACCATCATCGCTCACATTCCCTTGATCGCACTGTCCCCCATTAGTTCACCCCGCATCAAAGAAGTCAAATTCACCACTGAATTGGAAGTGGCCACTTCCGAAGAGAGCGATGAATTATTCGTCTCATTTCCACCGCCCAATCGAACCGGGATTTTCGGTCGCGGAGGGGGGGAGAGCCGTTGCAATACGCGCATAGAGATTACCCTGTCAGGCCACGAAGCGCCAAGCGGTTTACAGCAATTGATCGAAGGCTATGAACGCGCGCTTCGATCGCAAATCCCAGGTTGAGCAAGGGGCCGAACACCTCCTGTGGTAAACCAAACATCGCAAATCGATTGTGGTGAACCTGACGTGACGAACCTACAGTGAGAATCCAGCATGGCTAACCCGAAATCCACCAACCCCACAGCCACACATTTTTCCGGTATTCCATTAAAAGCATTGATCGGCGCGCCACTCAAAGCCGCCACTGACGCCAATGGCATGATGGCGCGCGCCCAAACGCAATTTTTACTCAGCACGTGTTTCGAAAAGTCCCCAGAAGACGACAACGTATTAACGCCAATCATGATTCAGTTCCACTTACAGCGCAAGGCGCTGAACACGGACGGCACTTCCCAAACGAATGACTCTTCGATGCTGTTCAATATACCACTGATGACGGTGATTCCGATTAGTTCACTGGCGGTGGAAAGTCTCAATATATCCTTTGAAATGGACGTGAAAAATTCAACCGAATACAACCAAGAAAACAGCAACGATCAAAAAATGTCTACCACAGGTCGTTTTTCGGATTACAAAGGCGCTCAATTCACAACGGAAATGTACGGCGCACTGAGCAGCAGCAACAAGAAGACCGGCGAAAGCAAATCCAGCGCACGCTACGAAATTGAACTGAAAGCAGGCCAACTGCCACTTCCTCGAGGTCTCACCGCTATCCTGGATATTTTCACACAAAACCTAGCCCCCCTACCCGCCAAGTCGTCCGGCGCCGACAATACCCCCGACAACACCGCCGACAAAGCCATCAACAACGCCATCGACAGGGACAAACAACCAGACACCACGCCATAAACGGTCGTCCAGCAGAACAAGTGCATTTTTAAATGATTTTTTATCGCCTATGCTTAAAAGTGATCGTATTGGATGCAGATAAGCTATACAGAATACACAGTAAATTAAGATTGCAAAACAAGGAGAGTCAAGCATGAACGTTCAATCCACGGTTCCTTGCCCCGACTGCGGAAGCCCGATTCCCATTGATTGCCAACTGCTGCTGAGTGGCACGCGCTTCCAGTGCCCTTCCCCGAGCTGTGGGGTTGCCATTTCCCTCGCGCAAGAAGACCGGGGGGTGGTCTCCAAAGCCGTCACAGAATTCGAAGCCCTCCAACAACACGCCTTGAACTCCGCCCAACAAGACCGTGCAATTTGAATGAATCGCAAACACATCGTACAAAGGACCGTCAATTAACCGGTCGTATTTTATGCAATGCTTTCCTTTTGGATCGTCAACACGTACGATCTATCCCGGTGGAAATCCAGCCTAGAAAACCGGATCAGCACATCTGAAAAATGCTGACATTTCCACCATTTCCACTATAGGACCACAGAAAAACACAGAAAATTGCAGAAATTGCAGAAATTGCACAGCAACCATAACACGATTAAGAGAGGAGGAACCCGCATTTATGTCCAACGATTCCACGATTCTTGTCACAGGCGGTGCGGGCTACATTGGTAGCCACGTCGTTAAACAATTGGGCGCAATGGGTGAGCCCGTTGTCGTACTGGATAATTTGGCCACAGGGTTCAAAAACGCCGTTACCCATGGCACATTGATCATTGGAGACACGGGCGACAAAACACTCGTCAGCCGCATCTTACAAGATTACACCGTTGATACAGTCATGCACTTCGCCGCGAGCACCATCGTGCCCGAATCCGTCACCAATCCGTTGAAATATTATCGTAACAACACCGCTAACACGTTAAATCTGTTGGAATGTTGTCAAGCCGCAAAGGTGAAGCACATTGTGTTTTCATCAACCGCTGCGGTCTACGGTACGCCAGAGCAAGCGGAATGCGAAGAAACATCACCACTCCAACCCATCAACCCTTACGGCATGTCAAAGCTCATGTCGGAAAACATGTTGCGAGACCTGGACCACGCCACCCCACTGAACCACGTTATCCTACGGTATTTTAACGTAGCCGGCTCAGACCCAAAAGGCGAAATCGGCCAGAGCACCGCCAAAGCAACACTGCTCACCAAGGTGGCCGTTGAAGCCGTTGTGGGCAAACGATCACACGTGAGCATTTTTGGCACCGATTACCCCACCGCAGACGGCACTGGAATTCGCGATTACATTCATGTTGAAGATCTCGCCTCAGCACACATTCAAGCTCTCCATTATTTACGCGACGGGGGACAAAGCATCACGTTAAATTGTGGCTACGGGCATGGTTTCAGCGTCCGCGAGCTGCTTCAAGCTGTGGAACGGGTATCGGGTGTGAAACTCAACATTCGAGAAGAACCGCGTCGCGCTGGAGATCCACCTGCTCTCATCGCGCGAGCCGATCGTATTCGCACTCTGCTCAACTGGTCACCGCAATACGATAACCTGGATACCATCGTCGAACATGCTTTAGCGTGGGAAAAACATCTGCTCGAAAATCCCATGACGTGATATCGCCTTTTAGACAATTACAAAAAGACAACTATTACAACAGCAACTTTTTTATATCAAACCACCCAATCACCGCATCCCACAGGAAGGAAAACCGTGACTGATTTACCCAACGATTCGATTCCCCAAGCCAAACCGTGGTCTCTCTTATTGCCACCCGGTATCGCTTCTGTGGTCAATCAGTCCAATACACTCATCACAGCTCATTCTCGACTTGATGAAGAAGAGCGTTTTGTGAAACAGGCTGTGGCAAAGCGTCGAAACGAATTCATCACCGGACGATACTGCTTACGCAGTGCTTTAGCGGCATTTGGACGCCCCCTGGAAAAGCCCATTTCCGTTGGTCACTGCCGTGCCCCAGCTCTGGAACCGGAATACGTGGGCACCATCAGCCATTGTGACTCATACGTGGTGGCGGCAGCCGGGCGCGCGAAACAGTATCGTGGAATCGGTATCGATGTTGAAAAAAATACCCCGCTTGAACCCGGACTGGAACGCTTAATTTGTACGCCAAACGAAATTGCTTATTTAAACGCATTGAGCCCTCACGACCCGACGCAACAGCACGCCCTACCCGGCGATCCCAAGAAGTTAATTTTCAGCATCAAAGAGAGTTTTTATAAAGCTTATTTTAAACAAGTGGGTTGTTATTTTGATTTTCAGGATGCGGAAGTCGAGTTATCACATGAGGCGCTATCGTCGGGAACCGGTGCGTGTCAAATTCGCCTGCTGCACGCCATCGGCAATAAGCCTTTTGACCCACGAACTTACAGCGGGTATTTTCTCGTCAGGCCGCGTTTTTTGTATACCGCCGTAGTGATCAGTACCCTGCACCTCGTGGAGTGAGCCTTTCTCTGTGGGCATAAGCCGCTTTATGGCCAGAATTTAAATCGCCACTGGGTCCAAGGTATGCGTATAAGGTATGCGCATTATGATGATGGAGCGAAACAACGATCTCATCCTTGGATCAATCACTCCATCCTGACAGCTAGGCTCTCTATCCAAGCAGGTTATCTACGCCGAGACGTTTTCCCGCCGAATCGTGCAGTACAACAGACCTAAAAAAGGCGGAGATGTCTGGCATATTTCCATCTTTTGGAGGTATGACAATGCGCATCGTTCCATTGCCATTTTCATCAAGCCGAAATTCATCATTCTGATCAATTTCTCCTTTACGATAGTGCCCACCCGCCGCGGCAGGATCCTTTTCGCCCGGAACTGGTTTTTCATGAACGTGAGCTTTTAGCGTTGAAAAAGGTTTACCGCCTGTAACCTGTACAGTAGCAACGAAGTTCTCACCTTCTTGATGGATTGTGGCCTCAAATTTCATGCCGGCTGGTTGTTCACTTGGTCCTGATTTACCTCCAGCTCCATGTGATCCATGTGCTCCACCAGCTCCAGGTGCTCCAGGTGGGGGTGCTCCAGTTGGAGGTGCTCCAGGTGGACGCGCTCCACCAGGTGGCTGTGCTCCAGGTGGAGGTGCTCCAGTTGGTGCACTATCATCCAGGTTATCAACGCCTAGACGTTTTCCCTCTGCATCGTGTAATACAACCGACCGACTTGTAACGGAAGTGTCTGGGGTATTTCCATCTTTTGGAGGTATGACAATGCGTTTCGTTCCATTGCCATTTTCACAATGCGTTTCGTTCCATTGCCATTTTCATCAAGTTGAATTTGATCATCCTGATCAATTTCTCCTTTACGATAGTGCCCACCCGCATCTTTAGGATTCGGTTTTTCACCTTGAACTGCCTTTTGATGAACGTGAGCTGATACCGTTGAATTCGGTTTACCCCCCTTAACATCTACAGTAACAACCATGTTGTTACCTTCTTGTTTGACTTTGGCGTTAAATTCTATGCCGGCTGGTTGTTCACTTGGCCCTGATTTGCCTCCAGCTCCATGTGATCCATGTGCTCCATGTGATCCACCAACTGGAGGTGCTCCTCCAGGTGCTCCAGCTGGAGGGCGCGCTCCAGCAGGTGGCTGTGCTCCAGGTGGATAGGCTCCAGATGGAGGTGCTCCAGCTGGTGCACTATCATCCAGGTTATCAACGCCTAGACGTTTTCCCCCCGCATCGTGTAATACAACCGACCGACTTGTAACGGAAGTGTCTGGGGTATTTCCATCTTTTGGAGGTATGACAATGCGTTTCGTTCCATTGCCATTTTCA
>JARRRL010000052.1:0-28820 GCA_037380725.1 Gammaproteobacteria bacterium
GCCGCAACCGTCATAGCACAACACGTCGACCGTAAGGCGTTTAACTCCTCTCGCAATTGGAGTACGTCCTGACCCACTTCAGTCAACGCCGATTCCTGATGTGTCACTGTGTGATCCACATCCGATAATCGACTCTCCAGATCCGACATGGATGTACTCGGATTCAACAATCGCTCCATCGCTTCTTCAAGGCGACTCAAACGCGCTTCCACATCCGCATGGCGCTGTTGAAGCGGCTCCACGATCGCATGATGCTGACTTGCCTTGACATAATGCTGCGCAATGCGCTCAAAATTTTTCAGCACTTGATCATTAAACCGCTCCTGTACTTCTAACTTCTGAACCGCTTCACGCATGGGTTCAGGCACTTCGGGTACTTGCCGCGTCTCCGCTTCCAACTGAGTAATACGATCACGGTCTATAGCGTGTTGTCGCACGATTTCCTCGCGCTGAGCCGCGAACTCGTTTTGTTGGTTGGCCAGCTCGGCTTGTTCCGTAGCCAACGACGAACACCGCGTCTCTATTTCAGCATTTTTTTGATCAAACGACTTAAATTTCTGTAAAATTTGCGCCACAACGCGTTTAATATTGCCAAACTCTTCGACAACCCCATCCACCGTGCCCTGCATCTCAGCCACGGTTTGCAAACCCACATCCAATCGTTTGCACAATTCGCGTAAGGTTCCTTCGGATTCTTTCAAGGACAGGGATTGGCTTTTTAAGCGCGCATCCCATTGGGTGTAATCGGTGCCCACTTTTTCAAAACGCGCCATGTCATTCGCCAAACGCGGTAACAACCCTTGTATTTCATCCAAGGTGTCTTGAGCAGCAGCAAAACGCGCCTCGGTTTTTTGGCACAAACCGTCAGACGTATCCATCTGCCCTTCAGCGCGCTCAGCCAAGTTGGCGATCTGCTCATGCGCTTCCGATAAACCACGCTGCAAGGCCACGTTCTCCGTCAACAAAGACTTCGCTTGCTGGCGTATCTCTTCCAATTCAGCCAATTTATCAGTCGTTCGCTTCTCCGCATCGGTGATTTGATCGTGCATGACCTCCGTGCGCAGCGACATCGCGGCCTGTTCACTGGCCACGGCTTCTTGCTGACGATGCTGTTCGTTGAGTCCCGTCAACAAGGCATCCGCCTGCTCACGCAGTTGTTTTTCCGCCGCCACAGCCTCAGTAATCTGAGCCGACAACGCGTTCACACGACTCACGGCATCGTGAATGCTTTCGTGATCGGACGCTGCACTGTTCATTAAGTCTTGCGCCGTTGCCTGCAAGCGCTGACTACCCTGTAACGCGTCCTGAGACTGTGCTTCCAACTGCGACAAGTGAGACTGATGCGCTTCCCATTGCTCGTTTATCGTCGTACCACGCTGAACCAAACCGTCGATCGTTTCACCTTGGGTGCGCAAAACCACCAGTTGATCGTTCACCTGCTCTAACATATTCTGCACGCCACGCTCCGAATCCTGAATTCGCTGCTGTGCGGTCTCGGTCTGTTCGGTTACTCGTTGATAAGCCGCCATAATGGCTTCCATCTGCGCTTGCGCACTCGAGGAGGACGCCCGTAAGGCCTCTTGTTCAGCGTGGGCCGATTTTAAAAAATCCGCTAACTGTCCAACACTCGCATCAATCTGTTCTTGTGTTTTTTCGGACTCATGCCAACGCGTATCGATCGTGTCCGCCAGCGACTGCACCTGATCCATCAACGCATCGCATTTTTCATCGCGTGCTTGTGACGTCGTCAACAAAGCTTGTGCGCGTTGTTCCAAATCCTCTTGCCGTTGTAATACCGCATCGGCATGTGTTTTGATGTGTTGGGTTTTGGCGAGCGCTTGCTTGATCCAGGTGTGCGCCTCAGCAATTTTTTTCGCTTGCTGACTGTTTTCACTCAAAAGTCGCTGTTGCTCGGCCATGACATCACGTGTCGAAACCGCCACACGCTGTTCACAGGCTTCCGCCCGATCCGCCGCATCACTGGCCTGGTGTGAAGCGGCTTCCGCCACCGCTTGAATGGTTTGAGTCTGATCACAATTGGCCAGCGTCTGTTCCGCCAAAGCATCTTGTTGTTTGAGTTGTTCCTCGGCGGTCTCCAGTAAATGTTCAGAGCGCGTTTCCAGCGCGCGCACCGCATCCATCAACTGCGCCAAAGCACCTTCATTTTGTCGACTGCGATCCAATAACGCTACGAGATTTCGATAATGATCATCATTGGCGGAACACATGTTTTCCCAAGTATCCGACCACTCGCCCCACTGACTCTGTATACCCGCCACCACCGTATTGGTGTGATCGAAGGCCTCGCTCAACTGATCCACGCGCTCAAGCCCGCGCTGCTGTTCCAATAACGCCTGCTCAATTTGTGTCGCATGAGACGCAAACGCCGCTTCTAAGCGCGCATAGTGATCCATTGCCCCCTGTATCTGCGCCAGATGATCCCGAACCTGGGCGGCCAAATCCACAACGTGATCTCGCGAATCCGTCACGCTTTGCACACACTGTTTGACCTCATCTCGACTGTGTTCCACATCCTGACCATACTGTTCGACTGTTCGACACAGCTGCTCCAGCGCTTGCGTTTCGCGCATTAGTTTGTTGTGCACGTCGCGCTGTGTTTCAACATGCTCTTCCACAGCGGCTTTCAGCGTTTCAAACTCACCCAGGCGCTCACCACTGCATTGCGCCGCGTGCTCAGCACGCGCCGTCATCCCGGCTATTTCCTCCACCCGCTCCGCGGTGGCACTGTTGTATTTAATCGCCACTTTTCGGGCGGCGTGAGAAACCAAAATCATTTTTTTCGTTTCCATACGCAGCGCATCGAGGGCTTCTTTTTCGGAAGCTAAGGTTTTCAACTCCGCATCAAAAGCGCATTGAATACCGGCTAATTCTGTTGAAACCGCTTCACGCTGTTCCGCCACAGTACGCATGGCTTCGAGCATATTGGATTTTAAGTCCTGCATGTCTTGCTGATTCGATTGCCACGTTTGACGCCGCTGTTCGTCTTCGGCTTGACGAAGCGCCTGCTCTTCCGACCAGGACTTTTTGACTGACTCCACCAGCCTTGCCAATTCCGCTTGCAGCATCGACAGACTGTTTTCTAATGCGTTCATCGCCTCCGTTTTGGCGTCAAATTTATTTTTCACGGCATCGAGCGAAGCCAATTGCGTTTCAATTTGCGCCGACCAACGGGGTAATTGCGTTTCCAACTGCTGCACCAAATCGTGGTGCTCTTGTTTGACGCTCCCCATTTGATCTCGCTGTTTAGCCCACTGCACTTGAGAGGCTGCAACGGCCTGTCGATCGTGTTCCGCAGAACGCATCAAGCCGTTGAGGCAATCTGAAATCTGGTCCAACTGAGTTTGTAAAGCGCCAGAGCGATCTTTTTGCACTCGTTTGGCATTCACAAAACGACGCTCAATGTTGGAAAGATTCGATTTCAATCGATACACTTCCGTGCGAATGGCCACCATGTCATTACGACCTTCGGGGTTTGAAACTTCAGCGTTTGAAACTTCGGTGCTTGAAGCTTCAGCGCATGAAAGCTCAGGCGAGTTCGTCGCATCGGCGTCCTGCTCCAAGGTATCCGCCGGGTTATCCGAATTATTCGCGTTCGGTAAGTGGTCATCCCTGTCCATAATGTGGTCCTTTCATTCACATTGAGGTCATTCACATTGAGGAAAACGTTTGGCACGTCATCATCTTGCTTCCACCACGACTCCCGCTGACAATTGCCGTTACCATACGCATAACGAACGCGCATCAAGAACGCGCATCAAGAAGGCCAGTACGTCAATAAGCTGGCAGATCAGCTCACGGAATCTTAGCTCATAGGTATGTGCAAAAGCTTTGCCACACTCATGCTGCAGGCTTCACTCAGCTACCAGCTACGGCATAGGGCATAGGGCATAGGGCATAGGGCATAGGGCATAGGGCATAGGGCATAGAAAGAAGAAAACAAAGAAGATTGAAAGAAGAAAGAAAAAAACCAGAACGTGGCCAATGCAAACTCCGATAGCGACAAGACATCACTCTGGCTATTTGACTGTTGACCCGATGATTAAAAGATTAAGAACAGAAAGTCGTTATGGTTTTTTCTGTATCAATCGGTTGAAAAAAATGGTAGTTATTGCGACCAAAGGTCTTACACCGCTGCGTTGCCCTTTCGGCATTTTGTAATAAGCTTGTTGGTTCACAACCAGCATGTGGAAAACGGGCGATGCCCACACTGACCGTCACGTACACCTCATGGCCAGCGATTAAAAACGGACAGTTCATGAGCAAAATGATTTTATGCGCCAACGCCGCTTCTTGCTGTGGACTGCTCAATCCACTCACGGCCACAAGAAACTCATCAGCGCCCAAGCGCGCCAGAACATCTTGCTCATCCAATATCCCTTTCAGTCGCATTCCCACAGACACCAATAATTCATCGCCTACAGCATGACCCAGCGTATCGTTAAGATTGGCAAAATGATCCACATCCACATGAAACACACTCAATGAATGGTTGCGCTGCTGTGCACGATGAATTAATGTTTTCATCACATCAACACAGTCTACGCGATTTGACAAACCCGTCAATGCATCACGACGCGGATTCCCGCTTTTCAGACCCGCCGTAACTTGTTCGGTCGCGCTCAAGCGGCGAAAAGCAATCACAACAGACAACTCCGTTGACTTCAGCACGGGCACAGCAGCAAATTTTACCGGTAACGATTCACCCTGACTGCACCAAAAATGGGCTGACTCCACCTGCAATATGGTTTCTTTATTTTGACAAATGGTACAGATTGGGTGTTCATCCCAAGCCGAAACCACACTGCGATTGGGGTATTCGAAAATCGACTCCATGAACAAACCCACCAATTGACTGGGCCGCGCTTGCAACAAGCGCGCACCGGAATTATTGACGTAGACGATACGCCCAGCGCGATTCAAACCCAGCAAGCCTTCATTTTTACTGTCGATCAAAGCTTCATGATGAGCGTGCATTCGCGCAACAATTCGACGCCCCCTTTCCATAAATAAAAACAACGAAATAATGTGCTTGAAGGCATCGGGATCAATGGGCTTGATCAAGGTCTCCCGCGACCACACCAAACGATTGTTTTCCAACTGTGCTTGAGACGATAAATTGGGCAACATCAAAATGAGCGGAATGTGGCACACACGCGGATCAGCTTGAATTTGGTTCAACAAGCGATAAGCATCAATGTCCGGCAGACACATATCCAATAGAACCCAATTCGGCTGTAATTCACGCATCAACTGCAAGGCACACCTGCCGTTATCGGTACAGTGTGTTTCCAGCGGAAAGCTCGACAGCTTGTTCACAAGTTCCGTGGTGTTGTGCTGTTTATCATCGACCACTAACAGCAACGGTTTTTCACGGCTCGGCGGTGCCGTTTTGGCACCCGAATCATCAATGGGTAACATAAGATGTGTTTTCTGAACTCCAACAGCTAACATGAACAGCAGAACCGATTACGCTATCAGCCTTTTGGAATTAGCCTACCGAGACATCCCTGAGCTGTCTGTTGCCATTGCGTACACGAGCTGTAGGACACAGCAGGAATGAAGAGAAACGCTAAATGAAGAGAAATAAAAGTAAAAATGACGAAAAAGACGCTGAGCGTTGCGCCCACCCGATTTACCAAAACCTCAAACGAATGGGCGCCACCTTCACGAGCACGATACACACTGAACACACCGCGCCACGATTGTTAGCCGCGACGCTGCCGCAGGCGTAACGCGTTCAGCTTAATAAAGCCCTCTGCATCGCGTTGATTATACTGACCTTTGTCGTCTTCAAAGGTTGCAATTTCTGGATTAAACAAACTCAATCCGGGTGCGCGACGCCCCACAACACTGACCTGTCCTTTATAAATGGACAGCTTCACTTCACCAGTGACAAACGCTTGCGTTTCATCGATTAACGCTTGCAAAGCCGCACGTTCTGGCGAGAACCAATAGCCGTTATAAATCAACTTCGCGTAACGAGGCATCAAATCATCCTTCAAATGCATCATTTCACGATCCAGTGTGATGGATTCAATGGCTCGGTGTGCTTTTAACAAAATCGTACCACCTGGTGTTTCATAACACCCACGTGATTTAATACCCACATAACGATTTTCCACAATATCCAAACGCCCCACACCATGACGTCCACCCAGGACGTTCAACTTCGCCAACAATTCTGCCGGTGTCATGCGTTCACCGTTAATGGCTACCAGATCTCCTTTCTCAAAGGCCAACACCACTTTTTCCGCTTCGTTTGGCGCCTGCTCGGGATCCGTTGTCCAACGCCACATGTCCGGCTCCGCCTCAAACCACGGATCTTCCAGTGGGCCCCCTTCGTAGGAAATGTGCAACAAGTTAGCATCCATTGAATACGGTGAGCCGCCACCGACCTTTTTCTCAATCGGAATATCGTGTGTTTCCGCGAACTCCATCAGTTTGGCGCGGGAGTTCAAAGTCCATTCACGCCACGGCGCAATCACCGAAATTGCGGGATTCAGTGCGTACGCACCCAATTCAAAACGCACTTGATCGTTACCCTTACCCGTCGCGCCATGACTGATAGCATCCGCGCCCGTTTCTTGTGCAATCTCCACCAATCGCTTAGCAATTAAGGGACGCGCAATAGATGTGCCCAATAAATAATCACTTTCATACACCGCATTAGCACGAAACATGGGGAACACATAATCGCGAACAAATGTCTCGCGCAGATCTTCGATGTAAATTTCGTTCACACCCATTTTTTCGGCTTTTTTACGGGCCGGTTCAATTTCATCCCCTTGACCCAAATCCGCCGTGAACGTCACCACATCACAGTGATACGTCTCTTGTAGCCATCTTACGATGATGGACGTGTCCAAACCGCCCGAATAAGCCAACACCACCTTTTTAATGTTCTTTTCACTCGACATCGCTACACACTCTCCCCCACGTTAAAGCAAACTTAAGTTAAAGCAAACTTAAGTTAAACCAAACCTAAGCTAAGACCAACTAGCCGCAAACGTACGACCACCCCGATTGTAGGTGATTTGAATTGACGAGAGAAGCACTCGCGCGCTCAGGCCGCGCCCAGCACTTACGCAGCGCAGTAACAGCGCAACAAAGCTCACAACATTTCCCGCTCCAAGCGTAAGGTCACGCGCCGATTGCGGTCACGACCTGATTTCAAACTATTGGGTGCGATCGGCAAACTTTCACCGTGATAACGCAACACCACTTGATCTTCAGGTACACCACTCTGAATCAGCACAGCCCGAACGGCTTCAGCACGCCGACGAGACAAATCCCAATTGTAACCCGCGCGTCCTACGCTATCTGTATGGCCATCGATGACCACAGCGCGTACCGACGCATCGATCATCATGTATCGCGCGATCAATTGGATGTGTTTGAGATACATCTCCGTCACCACATCCTTGTCCACAGCGAATAGAACGCTGGTACGCTCCACCTGATCAAAACCAACGGGAAACAGTCCCGCCAGGCAATCTTGAAACGCCACATACGCATCCTGAAAGTTCACAGCCGAAATCGCAACTTGCACTCGATGCCCAGGACGCCAGCCTCGGTGGGTAATCACGGGAAACAAACCCATTTCAAGCTCATCCAACAGCGTTGACGCTAACGCCGCACCGGCATGTACCGGTTGCGTACCCACCTCACCCGCCACAACACCCAATTGCTGGGGGGCTGCATCGTGACGCCAAGCTGTGTCGTAAACGACACATCAACGGTGAGGGTTCCACAAACCACGCTGATTGATCCACATCAGCCAAATAATCGTGCGCCTGAAGGGGCATGGATCCCCATACACTCAGGACACTCACGATGATCATCAATACTCTCACGATAAATCGTACTCTCACGATAGCTTCGCAATTCGCTTCACAGTTGGCTTAACTTCACAGTTAGCTTAACAATAGAATATCGACTCGAATGTGTCTTTCTTGAGCACTGACTGAGTCATGCTTGAGCACTGACTGGATCATGAACTTGATCTTGGGCTTGAACACCGGAATTTGAATTGCGGAACAGACTCGCTAAAACACACAGAAATCGATAGAATTCTGGTCACATCGTTCACACAGGTTGGCCTGTTCTCGTTTCACGCCCCCCCTAACCCACATCAAATAAGGAAAACGCATGTCTGTTTGTGCAAGCAACCCACTGATCGCGAGTCGCTTTAGGGGTTTTGCCTGTAGTAGTGGACGTGGAAACCGGTGGTTTTAATGCCAACGAGCACGCGTTGCTGGAAATCGCAGCGGTGATCACCACCATGGATGGGGAAGGAACCTTGGAACCAGGACCTGAAATTTGCGTCAAAGTGTTGCCTTCTGACAACTTAATCGTGGAACCTTCCGCGATCGCATTCACCGGGATCGATCTGGAACAACACAAAGCAGACGCCATCGAAGAAGCGGAAGCCATTCGTCGCGTACATCAACTGGTTCGCCAAGCTCTGCGGGAAGTCGATTGCAGTCGTGCTATTTTAGTCGGACACAATGCGTTTTTTGATTTGGGTTTCCTGCAAGCTGCGATTGAGCGCAACAACATCAAACGACGCCCTTTTCACCCCTTTTCGTGCTTCGATACCGCTACCCTCGGTGGCCTCGCTTACGGCCAAACGGTCTTAGCGCGCGCGTGTGCCGCAGCACGCATACCGTACAACACCGAATCAGCTCACAGTGCGCTGTATGATGCCCAAGTCACCGCACAACTCTTTTGCCATATCATTAACAAGTGGCAAGATCTGGGGGGATGGCCATCCAGCAAACATAACGACTAGCCTTATTTCTGGATAACACAACATTTCGGGATAACACAACATTTCGGGATAGCACAACATTTCTGGATAGCACAAAGACAGCCCTACAACACAAGCGGCCTACAACAGGGACGGCGATGTACCAACGCGCCCGCCATCACGACGAGCACGGTACATCGCACCACATCAATACACTTACAATTTTCCAGAATTCTCCGACAAATACGCCGCAACACCTTCCGTGGACGCTTTCATACCACTGTCGCCTTTCTGCCAACCAGCCGGACATACTTCACCGTGCTCTTCGTGGAACTGCAGCGCATCAACCAAACGAATCAGTTCGTCCATATTACGGCCAAGCGGTAAATCGTTCACAATTTGTGATCGCACAATACCTTCTTTGTCGATCAAAAACGCACCACGAAACGCCACGCCCCCTTCGGATTCCACGTCATACGCTTTGCAAATATCGTGGTTCATGTCCGCCGCCAAGGTATACTTCACCGGGCCAATACCACCCTGGTTGACAGGCGTGTTACGCCACGCGTTATGCGTAAAGTGTGAATCAATCGACACACCAATCACTTCCACATTACGTGCCCGAAACGCATCGACACGGTTATCCAGCGCAATCAGTTCTGAGGGACACACAAAAGTAAAATCTAAGGGATAGAAAAAGACCAGACTGTATTTACCTTTCGTGGCCTTAGAAAACGTGAACTCATCAACAATCTCACCACTGCCTAGAACAGCGGGAACTGTAAAATCGGGTGCTTTCTTACCTACTAACACTGCCATTTCAGTTTCTCCTTTTTCGTTAACGGCACGCTTCTTTTATTGATCACTTCTTTCACATTTTTCATTTTGGCCGCACAACTGCAAGCATCTTATGCGTTCACATAAAACGCCGATCAGGGATGTCAAAGCCGCGCCCAGTGTACCTCATTTAGCGTGCTTTCTCACGTTAACAATGAGCACGCAAACGCAAGCAATAACAATCAAGATAACCGACACCCCTTAGGTATCGGTCGATGGTTGTGTTTTTGATTTTGCGTTCTGCTTGCTTGACGAAACCGCCGCTTTTTTTGCTTTCGGTTTTACTTTATCCTGTTTCTCTTTGGTCTGTTTCTCTTTGGTCTGTTTCTCTTTGGTCTGTTTCTCTTTGGTCTGTTTCTCTCTAGTTTGCTTCTCTTGCGCCACCCATTTGCCCTGATCGTAGTAAGCCGCCCAGCCGCTGGCTTTTCCCTCGACCTCTGACATCACGTATTGCTCTTTGGTCTTTCGAGAGTAACGAATGATGCTGGGATTGCCGTTACCATCTCGAACCGGCGCTTCCGCCAAATACGCAAACTTCTCTGGCAATTGGTCCTTCACCGACAACACTTCCTCCACCGTCGGTGCTCGCGATTCACGGTGTTTCGGAAACTGGCTCGCCGCCAGAAAAATGCCCGACGCACCATCCCGCAATAGAAAAAAATCATCGGATTTTTCACAGCGCAAGTGAGGCATCGGAATGGGGTCTTCCTTTGGCGGCGCCACTTCCCCATTACGCAGCAATTTACGTGTATTCTTACACTCGGTATTCGTACAGCCAAAATACTTACCAAAACGGCCTGACTTCAGTTGCATCTCCGACTGGCATTTGTCGCACTCGATGACCGGGCCATCGTAACCCTTGATTTTAAACGCGCCGTGCTCAATGTGATATCCCTCACAATCTGGGTTATTACCACAAATGTGTAATTTACGGCTTTCGTCAATCAAATACGCTTCCATGGCCGTTTGACAAAGGGGGCAACGCTGCTTGGCGCGCAGTTCCTCCACCTCGACCTCTTCACAGTCCCCATTTCCAGCGACGGCTTCCGCCTCATCTCCCGGCAACAGATTAATAGTGGTTTTACAGCGTTCTTTCGGTGGCAAGGCGTAGCCCGAGCAGCCCAAAAACACCCCGGTACTGGCATTGCGAATTTGCATGTCTCGTTCACAACTTGGGCAAGGCAGGTCAATGGCCACCGGTACATTCGCCCGCATGCCATCTTGCTGACTGGCCCGATCGAGCTTGCTGGAAAAATCTGCATAGAACTCGTTTAAAACCGACTTCCACATTTTACTGCCTTGAGAAACTTCATCGAGCTGCTCCTCCATGGAGGCCGTAAAACTGTATTCCAGTAAATTACCAAAATTTTCAATTAAGCGATCCGTCACAATTTCACCAATTTTTTCAGCGTAAAAACGCCGCCGATCCAGCTTCGCGTAACCCCGATCCTGAATCGTTGAAATAATAGAGGCATACGTAGACGGTCGACCGATGCCGCGCTTCTCCAACTCTTTAACCAAGCTGGCCTCGGAAAAACGGGGGGGTGGTTTGGTAAAATGTTGTTTCGGCAGCAATTCGAGTAATGATAAGTTGGCGCCCGTCTTCACATCCGGCAACACCACTTCTTCCTCGTTCGATTTACCCATCAGCGGTAACACACGCAAGAAGCCATCAAATTGCAGGATACGGCCACGTGCCCGCAATTCAAAATCGCCGGATTTCACCACGATGCTCGTACTTAAAAAACGGGCTGGCGCCATTTGACACGCCACAAAACGCCGCCAAATCAATTCATACAAGCGTTCTGCATCCCGTTCCATGTTGGCCAGCTGCGTGGACGATACCGTCACATCGGTGGGACGAATGGCTTCGTGCGCCTCTTGGGCAGAGGCTTTACTGGAATACTGTATCGGCTCCTTGGGTAGATAATCGTTACCGTATCGCTCCAACACCATGTCTCGACACGCACGAATGGCTTCCGCGCTTAAGTTGGTGGAGTCCGTACGCATGTACGTGATATACCCCGCCTCGTATAAGCGCTGAGCCAAAGCCATGGTCTTCTTCACACCGAAACCCAATCTCGTGCTCGCCGCTTGCTGTAACGTTGAGGTAATAAATGGCGCCCCAGGTCGAGATTGCGTCGGTTTATCCTCACGACTGAGCACGTGCAAAGGCTGCGCTTTTAGCTCAGACAGCTCCGCGTCACACTGGGTCTTACTCGTAGGGCGAAAATTCACACCGGCTTTCTTGACGACCTGTAAACGCAAATTTTCATCGTTATCGGTGGCCGTTTGTGCGAAAACTTCCCAAAATTCTTCTGGCACAAAGGCGCGAATTTCACGTTCTCGTTCAACCAGAATTCGCACCGCCACGGACTGCACACGCCCAGCCGATAAGCCACGCGCAATCTTTGCCCACAATAAGGGCGATACCATGTAGCCCACCACGCGATCTAAAAAACGTCGCGCTTGCTGCGCATTCACGCGGTTTAAGTTCAACTCACCGGGTGATTGAAACGCTTCTTGAATCGCCGTTTTGGTGATCTCGTTAAAAACCACGCGCTTAAATCGCGCATCGTCACCACCGATCACTTCTTTCAAGTGCCAGGCAATGGCCTCTCCCTCGCGATCAAGATCCGTCGCCAGATAGATTTGGTCGGCTTTAGCCGCCAGACGACTCAGCTCATCCACCACTTTTTGTTTACCGGGCAAAATCTCGTAATCCGCCGCCCAATCGTGCTCCGGATCGATACCCATGCGTTCAACCAGTGCTTTTTTAGCTTTAATCGCTTTAAATTTGACTTTATCTTCGGGAGACAGCTTCCGCGTTTTCGCCGCTTCCTGAGCCCGCTGCTTCGGATCAACCTTATTCGCACCACCTGAAACGGGCAAATCGCGCACATGACCAACGCTCGATTTAACCACGAACTCCGCACCCAGGTATTTATTTATGGTTTTCGCCTTTGCTGGCGATTCCACGATAACCAATGATTTGCCCATTTGAACGCTCTACTCACTACAGTACAGATAGCCAAGACGCTGTTATATAAAAGAAAGAGAAGCTAAGCTCCACCCATCCATCGGTCCTCCCGCCACACGCCATACAGTCGCAACCGCTTAATACATCACCGTAGCATCATGAAACAATCTCAAAAAGTCAATTTCAGATCTCACATAAGCTCAAATGCTTAGACTCGATCACGCCTTACTTGCCCTTACGGGGGTTTCAATAAAGCACTATAGTTGGGGTACCGTTTAAAATGCCAACCCTTTTTTCTATACCTGAGCACCGTTTGAATCAGAAAGCGGCATTCACGGAGATCAAATAATGAACAACTGTTCTAATTTAAAGCAACTATTTACTATAGTGACAGTGAGCATACTATCCCTTATGTCTTCCCTTGTATTCCCTGGCATGCATATTCACCTGCGCTGACTTTTCTTCCCTCTTTTATCTGACAGCAGATGCACTATAGTAGTGATTTATAAGCGATGAAGAAAAGAAAGATGAAGAAACACAGAAGTGAATAGTAAATAGAGAGAGACAGAAGACATAAAATAGAAGGAAGATAAACGAAGCCAGCAAGCATAATGAGCGTGAAATCGGCGAGCGAGCGAAGTGGATGGAAGCTATTGCTAAAGCAAGCGTTTTATGTTCACCTGTAACAAGATTGGACTCTGTAAACCAATCTATGTAGACCAATCCATGTAAACCAGTTGATGTAAACCAAGGCTTCAGCTTGCTGTTATTATAAAGCCAATTTAACAGCAAAAATTTCAACGCCAAACAAATTAAAATTTACACACATTTGGTAAAAACCTAATGAAAACCTCTTCCCCAGTACATAACAGTCAGTTTTTGGGGCAATTGATATCCCTATTGGTTCTGATTGCGCTGGTACTTTGGTTAACAACTGGTACTGTACACACCCAACCAAAGGTTGCCCAAGCATTGACCGATGCTATACCGCAACATCTGAGTACAGTGACCGCTGAATTTCCAAAACATCGCCTGCTCCAACCCGCCCTCGAACTTTATGGCCAAACCGTAGCACACCGCGCCATCACAATCCGAGCCCAGCACGAAGCCGTCATTATCGAGCGCTTGATCGAAAAGGGAGCTCGCGTCAAAGCAGGTGATGTCTTGGCGCGGTTTGATCCACGAGACCTGCCGGCCCAACTCGCCGCCGCAACAGCCAGCGTTGCGGAACAACAAGCTGAATATCACGCCGCACAGCGTTTGAAAAAACAAGATTTGATTGGCCAAACTCGCCTAGCTCAAGTGGCCGCTTTACTCGCGAATGCCAAAGCACAACAGCAAAAATTGGCAGTCAAAGTGCGCCTATTAGACATCCGTGCGCCATTCGATGGCGTCATTAATGCGCATTACATTGAAGAGGGGGATTTTGTGCAAATCGGCAAGCCACTGTTCGATTTAATCGACATTTCCCCCCTTCACGTGACTGCCGAATTGAGTGAGCAATCCCTCTCAAAAGTCAAAGTCGGTCAAACGGCTCAAATTCAACTGCGAAATGGCGATGCGTTATCTGGCATCGTTCACTTCATTGGCGCTGAACCCAACGCCACCACACGCACCTACCCAATCGACGTCCTCACGCAATCGTCTGACATTCGCCACATCGGCATGAGCGCCACACTGGTCATTTCGATGCCGGAACAAACGGCTTTTTTGATTTCCCCAGCACTGCTTCAATTGGACGCACACGGCAAACTTGGTGTAAAAACACTGATTGATATCAGCACACGCCACGACAACACGCACGAAGCGATCCGTGATCAGCTCCAAGAGGAACAGCAAACCGCTACGGTCAATTTTCAGCCCGTCAATATTCTGCGCGCCGAAACTGAAGGTATCTGGGTCAACGGATTAACACCCTCCGTTGCAGTCATTACCATTGGACAAGGGTATGTCACTGTGGGCGAACGCGTCATCGCTCGGGTCTTGGGTTTGAATGTATCGAATTCCATTACAACGCCACCCTCTACCTATTGATACCTACTATCGATACCTACTATTGATACGGATTACTGATACCGATTACTGATACCGACTGAAGTGCAATATTGATTTCGCAAACAATCAGATCGTTTTTTAACCAAGGCTTGTAGTATTATGTCGATGATCGACGCCACATTTAGCCGAAAACGCACCGTCTGGATGGCCTTGGTCTTGCTGTTCGTCAGTGGTTGGCTGACGTTTTTGAGCATCCCCCGCGAAGCCACGCCTGACATCGCGCTGCCCCTGCTGTACGTATCCGTTTCCCAAGAAGGCATTTCACCCAGCGACGCCGACACACTGCTCATCGAGCCCATTGCCAAAGAATTAGAAGGCTTAACGGGACTGAAGGAACTCAACACGACGGGCAGCCAAGGACACGCCAGTTTGTCTCTAGAATTCCAAGCAGGCACGGACATCCCGCGCGCCCTTGCCGATGTGCGGGAACGCGTCAACAAAGCGAAATCCCAGTTACCGTCAGATGCGGATGAACCGACCGTGACGGAAATCAATATGGCGCTCTTTCCAGTACTCGTCATCAGCTTGAGCGGACAAGTCGACGAACGCGCCTTAACACAAATTGCCCGCAATTTACGCGATCAGCTTGAAGCCATCCCAGAAATTCTGCAAGTTGAAATCACCGGCAGCCGAGAAGAAATGCTGGAAGTCACCTTGCCACCAGAAGTGATGGAAAATTATGAATTACAGTTGGATGTCTTACTGGGGCGTCTGCAACGCAACCATCGGGTGGTCAGCTCCGGCTCCATCGATACCGGAGTGGGCAATTACACCATACAAGTACCCGGTCTCGTCGAAACGGTACCCGACATGCTGTCTTTACCGCTCAGCGCCACCCCCACCAGCAGTCTGCAACTGAGTGAAGTTGGCAACGTGGAACGCACGTTTAAAGACCCCACAAGCCTTGCTCGCAACAACGGTTTGCCCACCATCACATTGCAAGTCAAAAAACGCATTGGCGCTAACATCATTTCTGCCATCGATCAAGCGCACAGCCTCATCGATCAAGTTTCCCCTCATTGGCCAGAAGGCATTTACGTTCATTACAGTCAGGATCAATCTCGATCCATCAAGGAAACGCTCAGCGATCTGAGCAACAATGTGGTCATGGCCACTTTACTGGTCATGATGGTGATTTTAGCGAGTTTAGGCATCCGCAGCGCCATACTGGTAGCTATTTCTATTCCGGGCTCGTTTCTCACCGCCATTTTGATCATTAACAGTATTGGCTACACCTTAAATATGGTTGTGCTCTTCAGTCTTATCCTGGCCGTTGGCATGTTGGTTGACGGTGCCATTGTGGTGACCGAATACGCCGATCGACGCTTACAGGAAGGAGTAAACCGAAACAACGCTTACAAAGAAGCAGCCCAGCGCATGGCCTGGCCAATCATCGCATCCACCGCCACCACATTGGCGGCATTTATGCCTTTATTGTTCTGGCCAGGCATAACGGGCGAATTCATGAAATACTTGCCCATAACACTGCTCGCTACACTCTCAGCCTCGTTGTTGATGGCGCTAATTGCTCTACCCGTTGTTGGCAGCACCTTAGGCCGCTCGAACACACGCGCGAATACCCGCACAGCGCATGCGCATCCGGATTGTGAACATTCTGCCCCCTGTGATAAAGCAAAAATACACACCGCAAGCAACACGTTCTCCGACCACAGCTCCTGGTTAACGCGCCATTACCTCTGGGTATTACAACACGCCATCGTTCACCCTATTCTGGTTTTGTGCTTAGCGCTGAGCATTTTAATTGGTAGTTTTGTGCTGTACGGCGCCTTTGGTCATGGTGTGGAATTTTTCCCCGAAACCGACGCCGACGCCATCTCCGTCACCGTACGTGGCCGTGGGGATTTATCGCTGAGTGAAAAAGATCGCTTCGTGCGTGAGGTTGAAAATCTGCTGCTGCGCACACCCGGCCTCAAAACCATTAATACCCAAGTATTGACCGGTCGGACACAGCAAGATTCACCGGAAGACACCATAGGCATCATTCAGGCGGAACTTAAAAACTGGCATGAACGCGCCCATGCTGACAAAATCGTTGCGCAATTACGACAACGCACCGCTGATTTCCCAGGTTTGATTGTTGAAATCGATAAACGCAAAGATGGTCCTGCTCAAGGGTTTGCCATACAACTACTGCTGCTCAGCCAAGAGTTGGAATCGCTGACCACCACGACTCAAGATCTCGCGGATTTTATCAAACAAGATCCGCGCATTCACGAAGTTCGATCCAGCCTCCCAATACCTGGCATTGAATGGCGCTATCACATTGACCGTAATTTAGCGGCGCGATATGGCGCGGACGTGGCCAACATCGGCAGCATGATACAAATGGCCACGAATGGCGTTAAAGTGGGCGAATACCGACCCGGCAATACGGACGAAGCCTTGGACATCATTGTGCGCTATCCAAAAGCAAATCGTCATTTGGAATCGTTGTCCACCATGCGCGTGACCACCGAGCAAGGATTAATTCCCTTGAGTCATTTTGTGACACGTCAAGCCTTGCCGAAGGTCAGTCAAATTACCCGACAAAATGGCTTTTATCTCTACAAAATTGAAGCCAACCCGGCTCCCGGCGAAATCACAAATAATGTACTGCAATCACTACTTCCTGAGATCAAATCACGCCTACCCGACGGGATCGCGCTCAAACTCGGCGGTGACCTTGAACAACAAGAAGAAAGCGCACAGTTTTTACAAAACGCTTTCAGCATTGCGCTGTTCATCATGACGATTATTCTCGTCACGCAATTCAACAGCTTTTATCAGGCCGCGCTGATCTTAAGCGCCGTGATTTTTTCCACAGCAGGCGTATTATTGGGACTATTACTCAAAGGCGAACCGTTTGGCATCGTGATGAGTGGGGTCGGCGTTATTGCACTGGCGGGAATCGTGGTCAACAACAACATCGTATTGATTGATACCTATAACGCACTCATTAAAACAGGCATGGCAGCGCGTGCTGCAGCCATTGAAACCGGACGGCAACGCTTACGTCCAGTGCTATTAACCACCATCACAACCATACTGGGACTCGTACCCATGGTGATGCAGATTAATATCGCTTTGCTTGAACAAACTGTTTCTTTTGATCCTCCCAGCGCACAATGGTGGACGCAATTGTCCAATGCCATCGCCGGTGGCCTGCTTTTCGCCACACTGCTGACGCTCATTTTTACACCGTGTTTATTAGTCTTAAAAGATCACAGGAAACAATCACAAGAAAAACAAGAAAAACAAGAAAAAACAGAGTGAACAGCGTTGCGCTCTCGTAGACGTCTCAGTGTTTTAACTCAATCGCTAAAACACCAAGACGCCACGATATTTTCTCACGAACGCATGTGTTTTTAGTTCACACAAAACCGTCGTAGCCGTAAACGCTTAGTCACCGTAAACGATCAGCTTGTAATTACCAATAATGCCCAAAATATTATTGGCTTTCCAATCCACGTGAGTAACCTTGTGGATACCCCCATTTCGTTTAGCCGTTTCAATACTGCAATCGCCTTGTGCAACAAGCGCCAAAATACTCATGCAAGTGGCCTCTCCTGTTTTTGAACCCATTGCATTTGAAGTCGCTGTAATTGGCAAGCTCACATCAGTGAGAATACCACCAACCGGAGCCACACTCGCACAACCTGTCAAAAGGCTTGCAGCAATAATTGAACCACCTAATATCAGTTTCTTCATTTTGAATCGTCCTTCGATCACTTAGCTTCAGTTTTTTAGATACATCTCTAGCAAATATTTGCTGTTTAAAAATTACGCGCTTTAAGAAAAATGCGCTTTGATCGCATCAATCCCCCTCGCGGATAAGCACGTGAGGCAGCATCATACAGGAGAAAATCGGAACCAGCTATCCCTGTTTGCACAACCTTCAGCCAACCAGAAATATAAACACCATTCTGACAGAAGTTTAGCAAGGGCATGAAGGAAAAACGAAAACACGTCTAAGTGAGAAGTAACTAATGGAGGATCAATAAAACATAAGAGCGCCACGCGAAAGGTATGCGTGAAAGGTGTACGTGAAAGGTATGGACAACATCTAACAAAATCAAAGCAAACAGTAAAACGAAACTTAATTAGAACGTGAGCAGAACAGAACGTGAGCAGAAGCTGATGCACTCTTCTGCTCACGATACGAACTTATATTTCGATCCATGATGCAAACACAATAACGCGACTCTTCATCTACAGCCTTTTTTTATCTATTCTTGATTCGCAGCAGGCCCTGGCAAGGTAATCTGTTCACCAGTAAGCGGATTATACACGTTAAAGCTCTCCGCTGACTCTAAGATCTGGCGCAAGATATCGCCCACATCTTTATCACCTACGATGTTATTTGCCGAACGCGCTGCAAAGTTACTAGCGATCAACTGCGACACACCCATTGCACACTCTCTGATGCTTCCCGTTGTATTACCTGGGGGCATAGTAATGGCATTGAAATTGTTTCGACCAGGCCTGAAAACCCAGTGGTCGACATTGAGTGCGTCTACTACTTTATTGATATTCTTAAATGCTTGCGGGTCAGGTGGTCCAAGTATTGGCGTTGCGGGTACATCCAAGCGATTATCAGCAAAAGTCGTTAATATATATTCAGCCATCTCATCCGCACAACTGCCTGAGCATGCTACAGGGGCATTACGAGGCATATTATTGCTCACATAATCCGCAAGTCCATTTTGATCAAAACAGTTAGCAACCACACAAGCACCCGGACCAATCGGCCCGGTTCCACGAACTGGAACGCCTTTCCCATCAATGCCATGACAGGCGGCACATTGCTGCCTAAACGTACCCTCAGGCCCTGTCTCAACAAAATCCTCTTCAAAGATCGGATTCTGACCTCCAGCATTGTTGTCAAATCCAGAATTAGGGCTAGGAACATATGGCTGAGTAGGTGTACCCGAGACACCTCCTCCAAGTAATCCATCAAGTGATTGCCCATCAGCACCGCAAGCAACCAACAGCCCACTGAGCAAGAGCGTCACACACACTTTGATTCCAAGTTGTTGCGACATGAATGGAACTCCCCAACAAAAGAAGAACAACACGCTCAGCACGGTCAAGCACGCACCAGGCTTAGTCTTCGTCCTCAAACTTAGTTCACAAACCTAGCCTTCATTCTACGAGAGTGAATGCAGCGTCTCCGTGGGGTTTTTATATTATTGTGTGAGCAAGCATAACCAAATAAATTGACTATTCAATCAGTTAAATACAATCCATTCACCACTTAGATCGTTGCATTCAACGAGCAGCGGTCTTCTGGATTGAACACAGAGGCAAAGACAGACGAGAAAATTTACATTATGCAAACATTTGACATGTTTTGACATATATATAGCAACCATAAGTAAAGTACTAATAGTTTAAAAGCATAAAGCTACAATACAAAAAAACGCTGTAAACTTCAAAGGAGTCGTTCAAAATATGCCCAATAAATAAAAGCAATAGCGTTTCGACTGAGCAAAATAAAAAGAGATTGTTGTGAAAAATGCATCTTTAGCTCTACACTCTACCACGCATTACGTTCGGCACACTTTTCGTGATCTGAGTACGCGATGCGCTAAGCTGCGTGTCGCCACGTGGTTAAAACCCAGCGAACTTAGTAATTTTGCTCAACGCGCGAGACCCAAACCCGACTTGCGCACACCAATAACCATCGCTAATCGACTTTCAAACGCAACACCTCATCTCCCCCCTCAAACGAGTCGTCAACAACAAACGATGTCCCTAGAAGGGGATCGAAAAGAAACACCGCCACGGCAGCTCATAAAAGAAATAGCACTGTCAAAATTGATTTCAACGTTACACTCAAAAACAGAAGAACTGTCCTCATCTAGCTCTCCGTCGACTTTGAATCCACACAAAATTGCCAGAACCTCTGCTAGCCTAAGCCTGCAAAATCTCATGTCTATTTCTGATGAATTGGTTAAAGAATTTGGCCAATCAGCACACGATTCCATTGAGGAAGCCATACAATCTGCTCATGTTTTACTAAAAAACATTGATAATCATATCAGCGCAAGTATTTCTTCATCATACATACCTACATTAAATTCATCTATCGATGTAGCGGATCTGAACAAAATTTACAAATCCTGCAAAAAAACTCTGGATCAAGGCCAAGACTCTGATCTAATAAAAAAATTTGCAAAAAATCAAACCCTACTACACATCAAACGGGCGCTTATAAAACACCGCGAAACGCTGTCTACACAAACGCTGGACGCAGAAAGACTCAAACTGAAAAGTGATGTTCAAGCGGAGATCAACCGTCTGGAGAAAGGAATCGAAAAAGTCGTGACAAGTCATCAATCGTCCATTTTGATTGTAGGCTCCGGACCAGCTGGCCTGTGGGCGGCAATCCAAGCCAGCGAAACGGGTCATTCAGTCACCCTGCTTGAAAAACGAAACACGTTTGATCGGACTAGTATTGTTGCTCTCAATCCAGATAGAATTTTTCAATTGCAAGAACTTGCAACAAAACTTCAAGAGATCAACCCCCAAGTACGGATTAACAGCAAGCCTATTAATGACATTGTTACCAATTTGCGGAATTACAAAACAATCAAAACCAAAGATCTACAAAGTTTACTCGCCCACTACATTGAAACAGTTGCAAATGCCAATCCAGCTTCAAGCGCCCCCATCAGAGTCATAAAAGGCGTTGATATTCAAAAAATTAATGCAAAGAGCCAGGCTGCCGTTGTGATGCACAAAAAAGATGGCTCATACAGCATCGAATCTTTCAGGGACATTATTCACGCTGATGGTACGAAAAGCCCGTCTCATGAAATGCTTATAAAAAACATGAAAGAAAACGGCATCTCAACGGAAGGACTGGAAAGTGAAAAAAAGGTACGGACCAACGAAACAAAAAAACGTCCGCAAGCAGCCCTGTATATGCGAGACAAATCTGATAAAGAAATTAAATTACCTGGCGGTAAAATCTCGAACATTCACTTGAATAATAATAAAAATTTGAAAGCACGCCTGAAAGAAAGCTTGGAGAGTCTGGGCTGGACAAGTTTGGATCTTCCAAAATTTTATTTTTTTGTCAGCGCTGACAAAAAACGGATCAGGGCAGCGGGAGAAGTGCCCGAAAATATCGGCAACAAAGAAAAAGAAGAAGAAAAAAAGGAGACTGGGAAAAAAGAAAGAAGCAACAGAGAAGGTATAGACAAGCATCTGGAAGAACTCAAACGTCATCGAGACAACTCAAACCTCAGCGGAGAGGATAAACAAGCGCTGAATACCGAGATTGAAAAATACGAACGAAAGCGGGCAAAAGAAAAGATGAATGGCGCGTTTTTCGATCTCCTTGCAGAATCTTTTTCAATCGATCAAACAGCCAAACCCATTGGCCACAACGGTATATCCTATATCATTGGTGATGCAGCGGTATCCCCCAACTATCACTATGCACACGGTACATCCGATGCTTTCACGGACGCAGAAGCAGCCATCGATTCGATCAAATTAATTCATAACGACATTGAATCACTCAGCATCAACAAGTCAGATAACTTAGAACTGAATTCAAACACACAAGAAATCAAATTATCGGATTCTCACCAAACACTTCGCACAAAGGACTTCCACGATTACATGGATTTCCGTATCAGCAATACCTTGGATAAGTTTAAGGAAGAAAACTTCAGTAGCATTCAAGATTTACTGCAACCAGATACAGAGCAAAATATATTGAATGCGCAAGAAACTCACCCCATCACATAAAATTCTAACCCTGTGCGCGTTCCAAACTGCTCAACGCCATGTCAAGCGCGCTCTGCAAGTCCAATGTACTTTGTAAGTCCAATGCAGCATCTGCTCTCTGTTGGACTCTTCCACACATGAAATCCGTAAAAAAATCGGGGATAGGAGCCTGAAATACTCTTTTTTGGGGTGCTACGCCTGCGAGCCAATTTTCAGTAAGCTGCAACCTAAAGCTATGCAGTGCCAGTCGATCTGCTTGTTGAATACTTGAACTTGGTCTGCCATAGAGCGTGTCTCCAAGCAATTGATGGCCTATCCAAGCAAGATGCACTCGGATTTGATGGGTTCTTCCCGTGATAGGTTTTAACATCAATAAAGAATATTGTCCATCCGAAAATATGGTGTGAAACAAAGTTTGACTTGGATAAAATTTCCGATCTGGTGTAACCGAATCAACAGATGGTGGCAACATCCAAGTTGCTGTATCCAATTTTTGATTTAAAAAGATTGAATCCCGCTGCCCCGCGACTCGAAAGCGACTCTTACGCCCAGGACAGAGTGGTAAATCTATACATCCATTTGATGGACTGGGCTCTCCCACACAAATAGCAAGGTAATATTTTTCTGTGGTGCGCTGCAAAAACTGCCTGTTCAGTTGAGCCTGTACGTTTTTTGAAAATGCGATCAGTAGCACACCACTTGTCCCCTTGTCCAATCGATGCACTTGATATATGGCTTTGCCTTTAAAGTATTCTTTTAGTAAATCCCATAATGATACGGAATGAGCTCTATCAGAAAACAATGATAACATTGATGGTTTATTGATAATGGCAAAATTGTCATCCTGATAGATGACCTCTATATTATACATAATTTAATCAGCACCTCTGGCGCCATGGTTACACACATTTGATATTACCCAACCTTAAGTGACCTCCTCAAACAAGGTGAGGTAAACCTAAAGCGCAACGAAACATATCGATTACAGCGTTTCTTTTTCTATTTTCGATCTCCGCACCTTTTTTGACGGCAGAAAGTTGACGATAGAAAGCTACCCGTCATCGTTTGTTAATGAAATGTAACTTAATCTCCGCCACAACCGCCGCCACCACAGTCACTCCCGCCTCCACTGGAATCTCCAAAACCATCAAAAAAACCTCCTGAGTCTGTTGATGACCCCGATTCTCCAGCGCAACCCGAAGCACAACCTATATGCCCTGCACAATAACCGTCTGCATACAGAGGAGAAGTCTTATCTTTGCAGTTTAAAGAATACGTAAAACCATCTTCTATATTCAGTTGTGAGTCAATAGCAAATAGTAAAGGTAGCCGTGTCGGGCTTGAAGGGTTCACGGAGTGCTTGGCGCAAGAAAGCCTCCATGCTCGCTTGATTCCATCTTGTGCAAGAGTACGAGTTTGCATAGCTTCAGTCGGCGTGTGATGCAAAAATCGACCAAGACCTTTCTTGCAAAACGTGTGGTACTGACGGGTAAATAAAATAAATTCATGCCAAGCAACATCCACAACCTGCGACGGCATTGAAACCATTCGCCATCTGGATTGATTACAGATATAGAAATATTCCCGAAGACCAGAAAAAACAAGCTGAATGTGGGTATCGGTTAAATGAGGATATCTAGCCTGGACTTTCTTTCCAATGGCCGAATTAAATCTATAACGATCAATATATAAAAGCTGCGACGCCTTCTTCTTTCTATAGAAGGCATAACCCAATAGCACGAAGATGAGGAGTAAAAATATTCCACCAAAATCCATAGATTATTTCCTGTGTTCACATAGCAGTTTATTCATCAGCCGGAATACGGATGTTTTTCGATCACAAGCTACGAGCGATACGGCGCACTGACTGGCCACATTAGGATAGAACAGCTGAACACCGATCAGCAAATCGGGAGACAGACAAATCAGAAGTGATCAAATAATGACCATTTCAGTTTGGCTTCAATTGGGCTCAATTGGGGACAGCCACTATTCTCTTTCATCTAGGACACTGGCTTCAATCGAGGACAGCCACTATTCTCCTCTTCCCTACTACTATTCTTCTCTTCTGGCTTCTCTTCTGGGACACTCACTATTTCTCTTTCTCTTCCCTACCATCCCTCCCAGCCAAACGACAACGTAGACAAAGCCCATACCATAGACACTCAGAAATATTTCTTACAGCTAGCGCCCAATCGAATTGACATCCGAAACGATCTATTTTAAGATCCAATAACTGTATATAAATACATCTAAATAATATCAAAATTAACATGACTCATCCCCGAAGCACACTCATCAGCCTGGAAGACACACCTTACTACCACATCGTTTCCAGATGTGTACGTAAATCATTTTTATGCGGCTTGGACGTTTCCTCAGGTAAGAACTTCGAGCACCGTCGGCAATGGATTGCAGACCGATTAATTCTGCTGGCCTCGGCCTTTTCGATTGAAATTGCCAGCTATGCCATCATGTCCAATCACTACCATCTTGTGCTGTGTGTGAATGATCGCGCCACTCAACACTGGAGTATGCGTGAGGTTTTGGAGCGTTGGTGCATGGTGTTTCGTGGCCCGACTGAAGTACAAGACTATTTATCCGGCAAGACGCTCAACGATACCGCAATACGGCGCGTTTCCGATTACGCCAACCTTTTTCGGAGCCGGCTGTGCTCTATCAGTTGGTTTATGCGCTGCATCAACGAGCCGATTGCGCGAATGGCCAACCGCGAAGATAACTGTACGGGACGCTTTTGGGAGGGGCGGTTCAAAAGCCAAGCACTGCTGGACGAATCCGCCGTCCTCTCCGCCATGGCTTATGTTGATCTGAACCCAATTCGAGCACAACTGGCGGACACACCAGAATCATCGGATTTTACTTCGATACAAGATCGAATCGAGCGCATTAAAAAAAGTCAGCATGTCTCACACATCAATACAGCAGCATCCACTCCGGAGCACCTTCAATCATTTTCTGGAAACGCCTACTCGAATGAGCCATCTGGCATCCCTATCAGGCTTGAGGAATATTTACATCTCGTCGACTGGACAGGAAAGATTCTGCGGGATGACAAAAATGGTTACATTCCGGAAAATATACCTCCTATTTTAGAGCGCCTTAAAATCGACACCAAACAATGGCTTTATTGTACCCAGCACTTTGAGAGTCGATTTAAAAAATTTGTTGGGAAATACCACTCTATCCAGAAAATATGCCAGAGTCTAAATCACCACTGGGTTCAAGGTATACGTAACTGCCGAATGGCTTTTGGATGAAACTCACCCTCCCCCACTACTCATTAACTCCAGACAAGTTTGACTGGATGTAGCCTATTGCGCGAAAAATAGTATTTTGATGGTTTTATAACCAAACACCTCCTCTACCTTCAAATAGTACAATGCTTAATCACATTGATTCAACCGAAAACGGATATACTATATTCTGACTGGTTGTTTTTTAGTCTATTGATCAATAAATACCATTATGCTGGCATTCTGATTTAATTCCATAATTTGTGAGTGTCCCCAATAATTACTAATTGTAATAATCACCTTCGTGAGTGTCTCCAATTGTATTGACTCTGCTTTCTAATACTTTTATGGATGTCCTCGAATACTCTTCCTCGAATACTCTTTGTGGATGTCCTTAATTAAAGGCTTAATTAAAGGATATTCCTAATAAATTACCTCTTTGATTAATAAGTTCTCAGCACCTTCAAGCGCCAACCTTGAGGCCATAGCTCATCGTATTTTTTACGATACGTCTCGTAATTTGCACCATATAATTGAATCTCGCTGGACCGACTCGGTCGCCAAACGGCGGTATACAATGTTCGCCCGCCCACGACATAGGGCTCCAAAAAGGCCAAGCGCCAGCCTTGATTCCATAGCCTGTCATATTTGGCTCGGTAGTCAGCGTAAGTCCAACCATACACCTGAATTTCACTGGATGTATTCGCTTCCCAAACAGCGGTATAACGCACATTGTTATTGATCACGTAAGGAGTAATGGATTTAAGTCTCCACCCCTTTGGCCATAATCTATCGTATGTGGAACGAAAATCCGTATAGGTATAACCATACACCTGCGTTTCAGCCGCTCTACTTCGCTTCCAAACTGCAGTGTAGCGCACTGCCCCATTCACAACATAAGGGCGTAAGATTTTTAAGCGCCAACCTTGGGGCCATATGGCATCGTATTTTGCACGATAGTCCGCGTAAGTATATCCGTATACCTGGATTTCTCCTGCTCTGCTTGGCCGCCAAACAGCGTTATACAAAACGTTGCCATTTATGACATAGGGCTGCAAACTAGCTAAACGCCAGCCTTCCTTCCACAGTTGATCATATTTTTGGCGGTAATTCCTGTAGGACCAGCCGTAAACCTGAATTTCACTAGATGTATTCTTTCTCCAAACCGCGGTATAAGTCCCAGGAACATTTGACGAAGCTTTACCACTAAATTGTTTAATACGACAACTATTGGAATTGGGTAGATTATAAGGATCAAAGTTTCGCGCACACTCGCGTATTTCATATGCGGCCATTTGGTGGGCTAGATTCTCGGAAGTTTGCCCATAAAGCATCCACAACGGCGAAGCTGATGAGAGCGGATTTTTATGCGGGAGATTGCCTTTGATAGAGCGAATTGAGAAATCTAAAGCTGTTCCCGTTTCGGATGAACCATTTTGGTTGCTTATACCAAGCCGATGACATCCCAAACAGAAGTTACCAGCAACTTCAACACGGTACGCTTTCCAATCAGCAAAGTCAGAACCCACAAAATAATAAGGTTGATTCCTATTCGCATTGGTGTCTTGCGCCCCCGGTAATTTATTCGAACCGCTTAATTGACTCAGATACGGAGAGCGTATCAAAGGGCCGTTATCGTGACAGGAGACACAAGGAAACGAACTGCTGGCAATAGCAGATGGTGTCATCCAAAATGCGGGATTACCCACGCCCTTGGAGGGTGCTTTTACATTGCCACTTTTTGAAAGACTGCCTAAGGCACCTTGATAAAAGCAGGTCGCTCCATTTATTTTATTGTGTTGAATGACGGCTATATCGCCGAACAAGCCAGTACCCAGCCCCTTTTTTCGGCAATGCGCCACAACGTAAGCACTCGCTGTGTTAACCAATACTTGGAACCGACTGTCCGGATCGCATTCCTGATTTAACTGATTCGGACGATCGCACAGGCCATTACTGTAATTTGTGGTGGGTACTTTTGAGCCATTATCGCAAATAAAATCTGGAACGCTTACACCAATCTCGGTGTCGCATTTTAACGCAAAATCCTCAAGGGATTCCGCGAAAGCATCTTGATAAAGCAGTGGAAGCAGTACACCTATTAAAAGTAGGTACAGTTTATTTTTATAGAATGCCACTGTATATATCCTTATTATATTAGATTGCTATAGGAAAAATATTTTTGTATGTATTGGTTTACTGCCGCAGCCTAATTTATCAATCTCTAAATTTTTGTATTCAGATGCGGAGTATAATCATCTTTTTGACTCTGTCGCAAACTTTTCCTATCGATAGTATAATAAGCAGCCAACCATCACAGATTCATGAATTATGAACAAAATAATATTAAAAATTCATCTTAATCTTAATAAGATTAGGTTGACATGTGCTCGATAGACTGGTTTACCGTTAAGGTATCCCAGTGAACCAGGCTCATGTGAGACAACGCAGGAGGATGAAGGAGAATAAGGTGGAAAAAGGATGTGGAAAGGAGGAGAAAGATGGGAACACGGCTTGAACCCCGTTGATTGTGATCACGCTAGCAAAGCCTTACTCACAATATCAATGTACTGCTGCACAAGGGTATAAGTCCGCTGAATTAACACAGGTTCTATGATTTTCCAATCGAGATTAAGGTAATCATGAATAATCGCATTGCGCATACCGACCGCACCACGCATAGAAGCCAGCGCCACACTTGAAATCCCTTTGTGTTCAAAAACACGCTCTACCGCCACCCTTGCTTGTGCCGGGACTGGAAGGCCGCGCTGCTTTAAATAATGCTTAGAACAACCAATCGCCGCCTCAACCACTACCTGTAAACTGCGCTCCACCGCAGAGCGCTCATTAAAAGTAAGTGGCCTATTTTTTATCGTATCGCTCAACGCGTTTAGCGCAGATATATGTTGCTCAACTTGTTCTGTAATGGCATACACATAGGGCTGCATATCATAAAGGATTGCTTGATCGATGTCGCTCGAACTCATACGCATAACTCTCCCACAAGGACCACACGCGCTGCATTTCGCTGCATAGCCTTAATGGACTTTTGGCGCACAGCACGATGCCATCCGAAATAATGGAATACGCCACAGGAACCGGCGCTCTATTAATATCCACGATCGATAACTCAATCGCAGGAATTTTATTTAACAGGTAGTCCAATACATTACGCTGCAAGCGC
>JARRRL010000053.1:0-10900 GCA_037380725.1 Gammaproteobacteria bacterium
CCTGCATGACATTGACCTAAACATCAATCGAGAATCCATTACCACCATCATTGGACCCAATGGTGCCGGCAAAACCAGCTTGCTGCGCATTGTTCTCGGTTTGGATGCCCCCAATCAAGGCTGCATTTATCGAGCACCCCATTTGCGCTTCGGTTACGTACCACAGAAATTTCATAAAGACCCGATGCTTCCACTAACGGTGTCTCGGTTTCTGAGCCTCTCACCCCAAACGCCCTCTCAGCAGCAGGTGCACAATACCCTAAATGAACTCAGCGCTCACCATTTACTGCATCATCGCATCAACACCTTATCCGGCGGTGAGTTACAACGGGTATTGCTAGCGCGAGCCCTGCTGAACGAACCCGATGTGCTGGCGCTGGACGAACCCATGCAAGGCGTTGATGTGCGTGGACAAGCCGAACTGTATCAATTGTTAGCGCGCATCAAGAAGTTAAAACAATGCAGCATTCTCATGATCTCTCACGATTTGCACTTTGTGATGGCTGCTACCGATCAGGTCGTGTGTTTAAACGGTCATATTTGCTGTCACGGTAGACCCGAAAGCGTCCAACAACACCCCGAATACCTGAGGCTCTTCGGTGCCAGTGAACTGGAAAGCATTGGCATCTACAACCACCATCACGATCACACGCATGACTTCGCTGGTGACATTGCGCAGCACCAACATCCCATCAGCACTCAAAACACGACCGATATCCAATCCAGCAAGGACCATAAGGACAACGCGTGATCGAATTGTTATTACCAGCGCTGATCATCGGGCTTTCAGTCGCCGCCGTTTCTGGCCCTTTAGGTAGCTTTATTGTCTGGCGTCGCATGGCTTATTTTGGTGATGCATTGGCTCACGGTGCATTACTGGGTGTCGCCATTGGCTTGCTCATCGACTGGCCATTGGCACTCATGACCTTTGTGATGTGCATAGCCCTCGCACTGATATTGGTGATTATGGAACACCGAAAACGCCTCTCCAATGACACCCTCTTAGGTATTTTAGCCCACTCAACCCTATCGCTTGGCCTGACGCTCATCAGTCTCCAAGGCGGGCGACCCGTTAACTTGCACGCGTACTTATTCGGAAACTTGTTGACAGCCACCCTTTCTCAAGCAATTTGGTTGAGTATTACGTGCGCCGTAGTGGGCGTCATACTTACACGCGTTTGGCGCCCCATGCTCAACATTACCATTCACGAGGACATTGCGCACATTGAAGGCACCTCAGTGTGGATCACGAAATTGTTTCTCATGACATTGGTCGCCGTGGTGATCGCCATCGGTATGCGGGTTGTGGGGATTTTATTAATCACATCACTGCTTGTCATTCCCGCTGCCAGCGCGCGCCAGCACAGCCGAACCCCCGAGCAAATGGCCATCAGAGCAAGCCTCTTTGGTTGCGGTGCTGTGGTGTTGGGCATAAGCGTTTCAGCGCTCATTAATGTTCCAAGCGGACCAGCTATCGTCCTCAGTTGCTCGTGTCTCTTCCTCAGTACACTCATCAAAAAATCAGACTGAAACCAAAACAAGGCCTTCAATCCGTTCTTTCACTCGCAGAGCAAGGTGCATCCAGCTAATCTAAAACCTGGGGATAACTCTGTGGATGTACTTGTGGATAATGTGAGTGCAATTGCACACGCGACGCCTTATTAGGCGCTTCGACTCATGGATGGTGATCAGTGGAAAAACTCTTGTATTGGTGCGCTGGAGTCGATCTTATACTCATTCATCACGCATCGCCTCAAGACCGTGGGCGTTATGCCATGTTGGGTGTTTTCATCCTATTTACCGCCACATTATCCGGTCTGTCGATGTATTTCATTGCAGCCTATCTCACCACAGATCCGGTACTGTGTGCTGTCGCGGCCTTGTTTTGGAGTGGTTTCATCTTCAGTGTTGATCGATACTTGTCCATCAGTATCACCAGTTTTAAAGCGCATCTACACCCTGGAGATCACAGCAAGGATACGCATAAACCCGCCAGTCAAGCCACAAGCGGTTATCTGTTTGCCGTACTGACACGTTTGCTTGTCGCCCTATTCATCAGTGTCGTCATCAGCATTCCCGTAAAACTGGCCTTATTTGAAAAAGACATTAATGGCTATTTAGCAGGCCAAAATCGTCACGAAAGAGCCAACTACTTTACACGAGATCCAGAACTACAGGCGCTGAAGCAAGAACGTGAAACCGGCAGTCAACGGATAAACAGTCTCACTCAACTCATTCAAAACGCCGAACGCCAAGTGATTGAGCGTTATCAAGACATGAAAAACGAATTGGATGGCACAGGCAGTTCGGGAAAACCGGGATTTGGTCCATACTATGAACAAGCCCAAAATGCCTACGCCGAGGCCAAACAGAATGTACAGCAAGCGCGACAGCAATATAATCCAGAAATTGACCGTTTGCGCACCCGCGATGGCGAAATCATCAGGCAACTCAATCACAGACTGGCGGAATTACAACAATCAGCCGCAACCAACAATGGTCTATTGCGTCGTTATCAGGCGCTGAGTGGCCTGGCGCAGGAACGTCACGAAGTCTCCTTCAGCTTGTGGTTAATCAGCGCGTTATTCGTTTTCATCGAAGCGTTTCCAGTCTTAACCAAAGCATCAAGCAAACGAGATTCTTACGAGTTGGTTTTAGTGAAACTGGCACAGCAGCGTGACGACGCAGCACTGAATATGCCCGTCAGTCATCCCCCTCATTCACAACCCAACTCAGACACAAGCCCCCACTCAAACGCACTGTCAACCCTCACCACAAACCCGATTTTAACTCATAACGCCACCCTGATCCCCAATCAGTATCGATCCTATTTGATTCTACTCGGCGTCGGGTTATGTCTCATCTTTCCCTTCGTGTACCGCTATGTACACAGCTATACCGACAGTTTCACTCCGACCCTTATTCTTTATATGTTTTCACCCATCAGCATTTTACTTGCTTTTCTCGTCACCGAACTGTTGGCGCTGCGCTCACGCACACTGTGGCAATGCCTTCGACCCGATGAGGATCTGAATTTTTCGCTGCAAGCCCTGGTGGTCTTGCTGGCTCCTGTCTCCGTTATTTTATACCTGCTACTCAAACCGGTAACGCACACCGTAGATGGAGCGGATTTACTCATCCTCAATCGGCAGCCTCTTTTTGATCATGGGAACTTTTGGATAGGATGGTGCCTGTTTAGCTTGATTGTGCTGTATGGTTCGTATCGCACTCACCTGAAAGACAGCAGCACCCCATCCGAAAAAAACACATTGGCTCGCCAACAGCAAATACAAGAACTGGAAAACCGCGTTGCGCAAGGCCAACAAGCCTACCGAAACAGCATCGCATCGTTGTACAGTTTGGCTGCCGCATGCGCACTGTGCAGTTTCGTGCTGTGTATCCAATTAGCCACGGCACTGGATCGCCAGATTTTTTGGATTTTACATTGCGCGTTGATGAGCATACCCGCCGCCGCCGTGTTGCTCGCCAGCAGCGGATTGCGCATCCCCATTACGGCGGTCCTGAGTATCGCCAATTCACGCCTCAAGCGTCTCTACACGCTTATTGTCGTTTTTGTGTCGGCCACCGCCACCGCGATGTGCTTATTGCTCTTACTGAGCCAGCTCCACATTCCACCCGAACCACACGCCACCGACAACGCGGTCATGAATGAGCCTGTCATGAATGAGTCGAGCCCATTTGGAGACCACACAAGCCACACATCCGGTTAAGCTTCCAGTATACGCCGTACCGATACGACATCGGGATTTTGATCAAACCAGCGCGCAAAAGCCACGCTCGCTTGCTCCACCAACATACCCAATCCATCCCAACACGCCGTCACCCCATATGTTGAAACCACGTGCGCCAAAAAAGCCGTATCCCTTTGAGGCTGAGTGAGTGGTGCGTACATCATGTCATACACAGCGGTATTCGACCCAAACCAGCTGGCCTGCAATGCGGGCACCTGACCCGTTAAACCCGCCCCCGTAGCATTAATAATCACATCAAAAGGCGTGGCTCTGATGGCATCCGCTGTGACGACAGACAAGGCGCCCTGTTTTTGTATCCCTTTCTCTTCATCTTCTTTAAAACATGCCACGATCTTTTCAGCTTTTTGCCGGGTTCGGTTGGCCACAGCGATGGCGGACACGCCCGCAGAGAACAAGGGTGCCACGATCCCACGAGCAGCGCCTCCGGCCCCCAAAATCAGCACTTCATTGCCCATCAATGGCAAGCCGCAACGCCCTTTCAGATCGTTCACTAATCCAACACCGTCGGTGTTATCTCCCCACAATTGCCTGCCATCACACCACAAGGTATTCACCGCTCCAGCAACAATTGCACGCTCAGTAAGCGCATCACACACAGCCAGCGCTTGCTCTTTGAATGGCACCGTCACATTCAAACCAAGCCCACCCGCATGAAAAAAAGCGCGTACCGCTTCAACAAAATGTTCAGCGGTAAGTTGCCATTTACCGTAAAAAAGCGGCACGTGACAAAGACGTCCAAAATGCGCGTGTATCGTCGGTGACAAACTGTGGGCAATCGGATTACCCACTACTGCACAACACGATCGCCCCGCTGCGGCGCCCAACAACGCCTCTAGCGAATCAAATACTTCATCCGTTTCGCTCATAAATCGATGCTCTCAGACTTCATGTTCTTTGGGCTTCCTGTGTATCGGGTAAAGCAAGCCAATTTCGTGGTTTCAAGAAATAATCGGTTAAACGCGCTTCTTCTGATCCCGGCTCAGGTTGCCAGTTATATCGCCATTCCGCAGCAGGCGGCAATGACATCAAAATCGATTCCGTTCGACCATTGGATTGCAAGCCAAATAAGGTGCCACGGTCAAAAACCAAATTGAACTCCACATAACGGCCTCGGCGATACCGCTGAAACGCCTTATGATCCGATGAAAACGGGTGCGCTTTACGTCGCGCCACGATGGGCGTATACGCGTCCAAAAATCCCTGTCCCACCGCTTCCAAAAAGCACAAACTGTCTTCTAATGGCAATTCATTAAAATCATCAAAAAATAAACCGCCAACGCCCCGCAACTCCTGACGGTGTTTCAAGTAAAAATAGCGATCACACCACGCTTTAAACCGATCATAGAGATCGTCTCCAAACGGCATACACACATCACGCGCCACGCGATGCCATTGAATGCAATCTTCTTCAAACCCATAATAAGGCGTCAAATCAAAGCCTCCACCCACCCACCAAATCGGCGCTTCATGGGGTTTTTCCGCTACAAACAATCGCACATTTAAATGCGCTGTCGGCACAAACGGATTGTCCGGATGCATGACCAACGACACCCCCATGGCTCGAAATGCCCGCCCACTCAGTTCTGGACGAGCCGACGTAGCCGATGCCGGCAGCGCTGAACCGCTGACGCTGGAAAAATTAACTCCACCTTTTTCGAACACTGCCCCCTGACTCATGACGCGCGTTCGCCCTCCGCCGCCTTCTTCACGCTCCCACACATCTTCTTCGAATCGCGCACGACCATCGGTATGCTCAAGCCCCACACAGATACGATCTTGAATCGCCAAAAAACGACTCTCACACGTGGAAAAATCCATCACGCTTACTCCTTCTTTCTTTTCTTTAGACCAGAATGAATGTGCCACACCGAACGGTCACTATCATAGTCTACCTCACGATCGAAGTATTTGACGTGTTCGAAGATCGATGACACGGGTGGGTCGACACGCTCCACCCACCTTTCCAGAAATCACACACGGCAGATCTGGAAACAAACGCCGTATCTGCCACGCGTGACGACAGGGGGGAGAGCCCGAAAAATTTGCGCTGGTGGAAACGATGGGACCAAGCAGCTGACACAATGTTTGCACACGTGGGTGTGCACTGACACGTACAGCAAGCGTATTCTGAGCTCCGGGCGTTAACCAACTCCAACGGTGGCGTTTGGGAAGCGGCACAACAAACGTTGTGGGTCCAGGCCAAAACTGACACATATAGCGACGTTCGTCCGCCGAAATATCGGTAAGAAAAGGCGCAATTTGATCTATTGAAGCGGCGCAGACGATAACCCCTTTCTGTCGAGATCGCCCCTTCAGATCAATCACCCGATTAACGGCTTCCGGGTTAAACGGATCGCAACCAATGCCAAACACCGATTCCGTCGGATACGCAAACGGTAAGCCTTGATAAAAACACTTCAACAATTCCCAACGACAGCGCCAATTCAACATAAGCCAACGCGATGCTCAATCGTGTGAAAAAATGTGAAAAAAAGTATACCTCTGATTTTCACCCATTCGGTCGCGCCGTATCCAGTGTGACACGCGGGATTGTCCGGCGTTACGCCGCTCGCAGATACCCACCTGGAACCGTACGGACAAGACCTTTCAACTCTAAGAGCATGAGCTGAACAAGTAGTTCCTGGGACGTCAATCTCGTACGCAGCACCAAATGATCCATCGAAAGTGGCGATGTATCCAGCACTTCATACACCGAGCGCTCCAGCGGGTTCAAGGTATCTAAGCACGACAATTCGTCGGACTCCGACGCTTGCGTCATTTTCTGCGATGCCGCACAAACTTCCTGACTCGTCGTCTCGGAGGAAAGTGCTCTTGCGATGCTCGATTCCACAGCATCCACACACGGTGACGCCTCATCACTCTGTAACGCGTGCTTAAAGCGTGGCGCCAATATCTGCAATATATCCGACACACTTTCAGCGAGTACGGCGCCTTCTCGGATCAATTGGTGACAGCCCCTGACCATCACGTTGCTGATTAATCCAGGAACTGCAAACACGTCTTTGCCTTGATCCGCCGCAATGCGCGCCGTAATCAACGAACCGCTTTTCAATGCCGCCTCAACCACCAAAACACCAAAAGACAGACCGCACATGATGCGATTACGCCGTGGAAAGTTCTTACGATGCGGGGCAACACCCAATGGAAACTCGGATACCAACACACTGCCCGCCTCAATGATTCGTCGAGCCAGATCTGTATGGCTTTTCGGATATACCCGATCAAGCCCGTTACCCAGCACCGCAACCGTATGGCCTTGCGCTGCCAAAGCGTGTTCATGCGCGATCGCATCCACCCCCAAAGCCAAGCCACTGGTGATCACCATGCCCTGCTCCACCAAGCCTCTGGCAAAGTGAGCAGCATTGATCTGCCCGCCCTTCGACGGTTGACGCGTCCCCACAACAGCCACCTGCGGCAACATCAAAACATCTGGATTCCCAACGGTAAACAGAATAGGTGGCGAATCAGCAAACGGTCGCAATGCATCCGGGTAGCACGATTGCTGTTCAAAAATAATCGCATGCCCCGCTCTCTGGGACCACAACCAATCAGTTTCAGCGGACGCAATCAATGCCGCTCGCGAATCCGGATGGCGCAACGGTTCACGCGCATCCGCAGGCAAGCAATTGGGTAAGGCCTCTAAGCCGCTTGGATCCAAAAAAGCCGCTGGGCGATGTAATGCCTCCAGTACGCGCCGATACGTCGCCGGACCAACCCGAGGGCAGCGCCACAAGGCTAAACAAGCAATGGCATCGTCTTCAGTAAATTCCGGTGATGGCGTTTCGTGTGTAGCAAGGGTAGCGTGCCGTGACATGACATAAAATCCATAACGTTTGTGAGTATATGCTCAGCAATGACGGTATCACAAAAGATCAATAGTTAATCTTTTAATAACCCGCACCACATTCTCTACTCTACGCAAGGCACGCCATCGATACAACGAAAAACGGGGTGCTCAATCACCCCGTCTGCAACATCCTGAAACACGCTTAAAATCGTTCCCATGAAAACTAAGGATTTTTCACCACATCAAACACTTTCAAGGTTTTTTGCGCCTTCAACACCAAGCCGAAACTCACCTTCTCAAATGTGCGAAAAATAATCAACAGCCCCGCACGCTCTGAAGGTAATTGCAGCAGTTCACTGGTAAATCGGTCTCGCACGCGTTCGCCTTTTCGAAAAATAGCCAATACATCCCCCACCGCCACACTGTCGCGCTCTCCTCGATTCAACACCACGACATTGTACTGACTGACGTTGCGCACCCCTCCAAACACGTGAATGATTTTCCCTTGAATATCCACCTCAGGAGACCGGGGATAAAACACCGACTCCACCTTACGTTCAATCGTCGGCAATAATCGATCGCCCACACGTATGTCTTTGTTGGTGTTCAATAAACGCAACGTTGATATTTCATCATCGATTGAAATCAATTTAGACAGACCCAATTGCTTGGCTTCCCAACCCAGCAATTCACCCGTATCGGGATCTTTGAAAGGCGCGCCTTTTCGGTAAATGCCAAATGCCGTTTGATTTTCAATCAGCTTACCGCGCACGTACACCTTATCGCCCGCTCCCAGCACGATTCGTTGATCGCCGCCCGCCACCACATAGGGCGCTCCATCCAGCTCAGTTTCAGTGACAACGCGGTTATCCACCAAAAAACTTTGTACTGCATCCAGCGGAATCGCCGGAATCACCGAATCCAACTTGCTCACCCGTGGGCGAGGAGACAATTTGATCGTTCCATTTGGCATGTGAGTGCGCGCATTACCCAAATCCGAGGTATCGGCTCGATCGACCGTCAAACGCGGCTTCCCATTCACATACACCATTCGAATGACATCGCCGGGATATATCAAGTGCGGGTTTTCAATTTGTTCATTGGCATACCATATCTCTGGCCATTTCCACGGATCCCGCAAAAAGGTATCGGCAATACCCCATAATGTATCCCCCTTTTTGACGACGTAGCGCTCAGGTGGTGAATCTCGAAATGGTGCTTCGGCAGCGCAAAGCACGCCTACGCCCATCATCGCAAGTACAATCAGAATGCGACATAATGTTGTCATGCTGTGAATCCCTGTGTTGACGCTTTCTATAGCTTCCTGAAAGCATAGCAAAGCTTTGAATACTATCCGCTCACGTTTCATCAAAATCCAGCGGGTGACGGCGCTAACATATTGATTTCTGTTTCCACAGAAACAATCTGAAACACGCGCTTACGATTCGCTGTAGTAAACTTTATAATAGATGCCAATGCATTAATCATCGCATGGTTTTGTAGAAGTATATAATGCGATCAGATTTAAGGACCATCAAACCGCTCATGGCACTGCTGCCCATATTGACCTTCCCTGACCGCCGTCTGCGAACGGTAGCCAAACCCATCGCATCGGTCACCGATCAGCATCGTCAACTCATTGATGACATGCTTGAAACCATGTATGCTGCCCCAGGCGTTGGTTTGGCAGCCACGCAAGTTAATGTTCACGAACGCTTGCTCGTCGTGGACACTTCAGAAAATCAGCAACAGCCCTACGCGCTCATTAACCCAACGTGGACATCCTTGTCGGGCGAGAAACCCTATAACGAAGGATGCTTGTCTGTACCCGGTTTTTATGAAAGCGTGATCCGACCCGACATCATCCGAGTCGAAGCGCTGGACCGAAATGGCAAACGGTTTTCCATGGAATGTGATGGCTTACTGTCCGTAGCCATTCAACACGAGATTGACCACTTGGAAGGCAAACTATTTGTTGATTATTTGTCCAAACTCAAACGAGAACGCATACGAAAAAAATTGGAAAAACAGCAGCGTACAGCCTAAACCCACATACCCTCAGCACACCAGTTCGTTTACGATGCGCCCTGTTTGACGCCAGATTTTTTGGTATGGTTAACCGTTTATGCGCCATCAAGTAGTAAATATATCGTGATGAATGACAAGGCCACTTTGTGAATATAATTTTTGCAGGAACACCGGAGTTTGCCGCCGTCTCGCTGCGCGCGCTCTTAAACACGCCCCACACCATTACGGCCGTACTGACACAACCAGATCGGCCTCATGGTCGCGGACGAAAACACCACATCAGCCCTGTGAAATCGGTCGCGCTGGATGCACAAATCCCGGTATTGCAGCCCGAAAAGTTGAATCCAGAAGCCCAGCGTTTGCTCACCACTTACCCGTGCGATGTGATGATTGTGTCTGCCTATGGCTTGATCATACCTCAGGCAATTTTAAGTTGGCCTCGACGCGGTTGCGTAAACATTCATGCCTCTTTATTGCCGCGTTGGCGCGGTGCGGCCCCCATTCAACGTGCTATCTTGGCGGGCGATAACAAAACCGGAATCAGCTTAATGCAAATGGATGTCGGTTTGGACACCGGTGCCATACTGGCCACCGCTCCTACACCAATTCGTGATCGGGACACCGCTGCCAGCCTCCACGATCGCCTAGCCACACTGGGTGCAACCTTGCTGTGCGATCAACTCAACGCTATATCAAACGGTGCCATCACCGCTACGCCTCAAGACAACGCCCTTGCTTGCTACGCTCAAAAATTGACAAAAACCGAAGGTCTTATCGATTGGTCTCAGTCGGCAACCCTCATCGACCGACGCATTCGCGGTTTGAGCCCTTGGCCTGGCTGCTTTACGCATCTCAATCATCGTCGAATCAAAATCATCAGTGCTTCCGTTGACGGACTTCAACAGCACGCCAGCCATCCACCCGGCCAATTAATCGATCTCACCTCGAACGGATTAGGCGTAACAACCGGCGACGGCATTCTACGTATCGCTCAATTACAACTTGAAGGCGCCAAAGCCATGACGGCGCAAGATGCCATAAATGGTCATCCGCAGTGGCTCAATACCCCTTCCATTTTTGAGGCCGCTCCCTAACCCGCACCGCTCAAACAAAAAACACGGCTGCCCGCTCTCACCACACAACCCAGACTGAGCTCAATCCCAAATGACAACAATAGCACCCACCACACATTCCAAGCCCCCGAACAACCAGGACCGTATTGCAGCGCTGACCACGCTCTTGCACGTTTTACCAGGCGCCAGCACACCGCGATCCTTGACACAGCTGCTAA
>JARRRL010000054.1:0-11442 GCA_037380725.1 Gammaproteobacteria bacterium
CATCCAAAATGTAACAAACACCTTGCAGGTTTGAACCCAGTTGGGCGGCCAGTCGAATACGCTGTGCTTCGCCGCCGCTGAGTGTTGGCGCACTGCGGTCCAATTGCAAATACCCCAAACCAACGTGTTCCAAAAAGGTGAGTCGGGACTTGAGTTCGGGCAGCAAATCTTGAACGATGGGTTTTTCGGTAGGGCGAAAGGTCAGCTTATTGACCCATTGTGCGGCGTGGGTGACCGAGAGCGCGGCGATGTCTGCAATTGAGTGATTTCGGAAATAAACGGCGCGCGCTGTGGGATTGAGTCGCTGACCTTGGCAGGCCGGGCATGTGACGCGTGTATCGATGGCGTCCGCGGGGTCGTCGATTTCGAATGCTGCGGTGGCGGTGTCCGACGGATCGTTTGATACCGTACCGTTTCCCCCGCACATTTCGCAACGCCCGTGTTTGGCGTTGTACGAAAACAAACGGGGATCGAGTTCGTCAAAACCCATCCCACAGTGTGGGCAGGCGCGCTTACTGGATAAGCGCAGCGTGTTGCGAGCGGTGCGTCCGTGTATAGTTCCTTGTGTCGTTCCGTGTGTAATGAGCACCACGCCTTGACCGAGCCCCAATGCGTGTTCCAGTAATTGACGTAAGCGGGGTTCGGCATTGGGTTGCAGGGTGATTTGGCCAAGGGGTAATTCAATGTTGTGTTCTTGATAACGGGCTAGTTTTGGCCAGGGTGAGGTGGCCACGAGCTGCCCATCTACACGCAATTGTTGATAGCCATTTTTTTCCGCCCAGGCGGCCAAGTCTTTATAAATGCCTTTTCGATTGACCACCAAGGGGGGGCGTAGGCGTTGAGGGATTCCAAATAACGTCGCTGGCCTTCACCAAAAATAATGTCGAACGCTAAGGTACTTTTACCGCTGCCACTGATGCCGGTGATGACGGTGAATTGATTGAGGGGTACGGTTACCGAAATATTTTTAAGGTTATGCTCCCGGGCGTGTTGAATGTGTATGGCATTGGTTTTCTCAACATTGGTTTTGCCAGTATTGGTTTTGCCAGTATTGGTTTTGTTTCGGTTGCGCGCGGAGGGGTGTGGCCGCGCCTGCGGGGGGGTCAGGTGATTCGCTAAGGCTATGCCGGTGGCAGTTTTTTGTTCGTGTGCACGGGCTCTGGGTGTACCTGTTGCGACGATCTGGCCGCCGCCGGCCCCGCCTTCAGGACCTAATTCGATGAGCCAATCGGCGACCGCCAGCACATCCAAGTTGTGTTCAATAACGAGTAAACTGTGGCCCGCGTCCACGAGTCGTTGGAATACGGCCAATAAGCGTTTGATGTCATCAAAGTGCAAACCCGTGGTGGGTTCATCAAATAAAAATAATTGTCCTTGGGCCTCGGTCTTGACTTGGGCAAGGTGGGTGGCCAGTTTCAGGCGTTGGGATTCGCCGCCGCTTAAGGTGGGTACGGGTTGGTCCAACTGTACGTAACCCAAACCGACGTCAAGTAAGGGTTGTAGGCGGCGCACTAATTCTGGCATGTGTTGAAAAAACACGATGGCGTCCTGAACCGTCATGTTGAGCACATCCGAAATCGAGCGCGGTGGACTGTCGTGAGAGCCGGGTATTTTCACGGCTAAAATTTCGGGGCGATATCGACGTCCCGCGCAGTCTGGACAGCGCAAATACACATCGCTGAGGAATTGCATTTCAACGCATTCAAAGCCGTTTCCCAAGCAGCTTGGGCAGCGTCCGGTACCGGCATTAAAACTAAAAGCACCCGGTTTATAGCCATATTGTTTGGCAAGGGGTTGCGCCGCGAACAGCGTGCGAATGAGATCAAAAGCGCCGACCACGGTAACGGGTACGGATCGCGTGCTTTTGGCCAAAGGGCTTTGATCGACGAGCACCACGTTATGGAGGTGTTTGACGCCGGAAAGGCGATGAAAAGCCCCCGGCTTTCCCTCGGGTTTGCCCATTTTTTGACGCAAGGCGGGGTAGAGTATGTCGTGCAGCAGGGTCGATTTTCCTGAACCACTGACGCCCGCTAAGCAGACTAAGCCGTGCAGTGGAATGCGGACGTCGATGCGTTGCAAATTATTTTCTGCGGCGCCCATCACACATAAAGACGGACCCTGTGGCGAAAAAGCTGAGGCGGTTTGTGGGTTTGAACTGTGAGGATGTTGCCAATCAGCTTGTAAATCACGTCGCAAATACTGTGCGGTCAGTGAACGCGTGTTTTTCAGTAACGCGGATGGTGTGCCGTGGAACACGATGCGCCCGCCGGCCTGACCGGGGCCAGGGCCCATATCGATTATGCGATCAGCGGATAGCATGACTTGTGGGTCGTGCTCGACAACCAACACGGTATTCCCCGCTGCGCGTAAGCGGTGCAGAACTTGAATTAAACGGGCGACATCACGGGAATGTAAACCAATACTGGGCTCATCCAGTACAATCAAGGTATGAACTAACGAAGAACCTAAGGCTGTCGTAAGATTAATCCGCTGCACTTCACCGCCGCTCAAGGTTCGTGTTTGTCGGTCTAAGGTGAGGTAACCCAGACCCACATCCATTAAGTATTTCAGTCGAGTTTGGATTTCACGGCGTAACACCTGAGCGGCTTCATCCAGAGTGGTTTTATCGGTGAGCTGTGTCAGGTACGACAGGGCATCGCAGATGGGCAGCGCCAGCAGTTCGGCAATGTTCAGGGTATCGCAACGATCAGGGCTGCGGTGGGTGCTCAGCCGCCAGAGTAAGGCTTCGGGTTTCAGTCGGGAACCGTTGCAGGCGTGACAGGTTTCGTAAGAGCGGTATTTTGAGAGTAAAACGCGAACGTGCATTTTATAGGCTTTAGACTCCCACCACTGAAAAAAACCACGAATACCAAACCACGTGTGGTGCTGAGATGCGCTATCACCCGCTTGGGCTTCCCCGTCGATGACCCAATTTTTTTGGGCTGCACTGAGTTTTTTCCACGGAACGGTAGTGGGTATGTGGCGACGTTTGGCTTCGCGCATCAATAAGGCTTGCACCTCACGGTTTGTGGGTGTCTGAAACGGTTTGATGGCGCCATCCTGCAAGGATAGGGTGTGATCCGGTATGACACGCGCGTAATCGACGCCGATGACGCGACCAAAACCTCGACACGTTTCACAGGCTCCTACTGGGGAGTTAAAGGAAAACAGACCTGGTGTGGCCAAGGGGTAATCGTGATTACACCGAGCACAGTGATGTCGACTGGAATACGGTATGGGGTCGAGCGGTTGGCGCTTGTCATCAATCGGATAGATGTAAACCTGTTTTTGACCTCGTTTTAAAGCGTTTTCCAAAGCCTCCAGCAAGCGAGAACGATTTTCAACTTGCAGACGTAATCGGTCTTGTATGGCTTCAATGTGCGTGTCGGTTTCCCGATGGATGCGGGTGTAGCCTTGTTGTGCGAGCAGTTGGCGTACCGTCTCCAGGGTAAAATTGTGCGGTATGGGGATGGGCGCGCAGACCAGAATGAGTTGATTTTTGGGTAAACGGTCGAAAAGATCGTTCGCGATGTGTTGTGGGTTGTCGGCGGTGACGACTTGACCACAGGTGCGGCAATACAAGAGGCTGAATCGGGCATACAGTATTTTGATGTAGTCGAGCAGTTCCGTCATGGTGCCAACGGTTGAACGGGATGTGCGCACTGGGTTGGACTGTTTGATGGCGATGGCGGGTGGGATACCGCTGATCTCATCAACAGCGGGTTTATCCATTCGATCTAAAAATTGGCGTGCGTAAGCGGAAAATGTTTCTACGTAACGCCGTTGGCCTTCCGCATACAGGTTGTCAAAGGCCATGGTGGATTTTCCAGAGCCGCTGACGCCGGTAATGACCGTCATTTCTCCGGTGTTCAGGGTAAGGTCTACGGATTTTAAGTTGTGTTGCCGTGCGCCTTTTACGGTGATTTTTCCTGAAACAGACATCGTAACCTCGTTGCGGGATGGTCAGGGGCAGAGGGCCAGCGGGTGCGCGAGCGTGGTGCGGACGCGTATCCGTGTAGGGGGTTGATTATAAATAAAAATATATTGATGGTAAATTAGATTTGCTGGCTTTTTGTTTGTGGTAGCCAATGCAAAGACGGGTGCTATTCTTAGTGTTACTGTGTGCGTGAATCAAGCTTGCGAGTCTGGTCAGTCACAGATTGATGATGACTGCCGCTGATTTGGTGGTAAAGTACTAAAGTACTCATAAGGGTTTCCGACATTTCTCTACGCTTGTTTCTATTGGTTTAACAAATGGTTTAACAAAATATGGTTTAACAGTATATGGTTTAACAGGGTTTATATGGTTTAACACGATGCCGTCGGAACTGAGCGTTTGGTGCAGAGTCGACTACATATCTTGATTGGAAAATAGGTGCCACTATGAATCACTGGGTAATAGCAATTGCAGCAATTGTTGGTTTATTGGTAGTTGCTCGGAAAGAAGCGGGTGCCAGCGCCGCCATCAGAGTGTGTGTGGTGGTGGGATTGGCGGGTTTGTTATTTCATTCAAAATTTCTTGGCGTTCTGCTGTTGCTGGCCGCGGCGGTTTTGGCCGTGACGGGCTTACCCAGTTTGCGCATTCGATGGTTAACGCCTCTGATTTTTTCGATGTTTAAAACCATGGCACCTAAGGTTTCTAAGACGGAACAGGTGGCCTTGGATGCGGGAACGGTCGGTTGGGATGGCGAGTTGTTTTCAGGTCGTCCGCAATGGTCGACCTTATTATCCAAGCCTGCTCCCAACCTTTCTGAAGAGGAACAACGTTTTATTGATCACCAGTGTGCGGTGGCGGCCAGCATGTGTAATGCATACGAAATTGGCGTTGAACGTGCGGATTTGCCAGAAGCCTTGTGGGAGTATATTAAAAAAGAAGGCTTTTTGGGTATGATCATCCCAAAATCGTACGGCGGCTTGGGTTTTTCCGCCAAAGCGCAATCAGCGGTTTTACAAAAACTGACTTACAATGATGCGCTCATGGTCAGTGTGTGTGTCCCGAATTCACTGGGACCTGGCGAGCTGTTATTGAAATACGGAACGGATGAACAGAAAAATTATTATTTACCCCGTTTGGCCGATGGGCGTGAAATTCCTTGTTTTGGGCTAACGGGGCCGCGCGCGGGTTCCGACGCCACGTCGATTCCAGATGTGGGTGTGGTGTGCCGAGGGGTACACGAGGGGAAAGACGTCTTGGGCATTCGGCTCAATTTTGATAAGCGTTGGATTACCTTAGCGCCCATTGCGACGGTGGTTGGCTTGGCGTTTCGCCTGTTTGACCCGGAGGGTTTACTCGGTGGGGACGACGACATCGGCATAACCTGTGCGTTGATACCGCATGATACCTCGGGCATGGAAATTGGACGTCGTCATCATCCGATGGGCAGTCCTTTTATGAATGGTCCCATCAAAGGCAAAGATGTATTTATTCCGATGTCCTATATCATTGGCGGCGAAAAAATGGTAGGTCAGGGTTGGCGGATGTTGGTGGAGTGCTTGTCGGTGGGGCGATGCATCTCCTTGCCGTCGGGCGCGATCGGGGCTGGGCGCTACGGCGTGGGTTATGCGGGTGGGTTTACGCGCATACGCCGACAATTTAATGTGCCCGTTGCGGAAATGGAAGGGGTGCAAGAAGCCTTGGCGCGCTTAGCGGGGTTGACGTACATTGCGCAGGCCTCTGTCCGTCAAACGGCCAATATGATTGATCACGGTGAAAAGCCAGCGGTGCCATCCGCCATTTTAAAAAGCCAGTTGACGGAAATGCAGCGTCAAATTTTAATGGATGCGATGGACGTGCACGGTGGCAAAGGTTTGACATTGGGACCGAAGAATTACTTGGGCTTGAGCTTTGCCAGTACGGCGGTGTCGATAACGGTTGAAGGCGCCAACATCATGACGCGCAGTTTGATGATTTTTGGTCAAGGTGCGGTGCGCTGCCATCCGTTTGTGCTGGAGGAATTGGCGGCGAAAGCGGACAACGATTTAAATCGCTTTGATCGCGCTATTTTCAGCCACATTGGTCTGACAATTGGAAACGGCGTTCGCGCTTTTACGCAGGGTTTGGGTTTGATGCAAGGGGATGAGCCATTCGATGATACGGTGTTGAAATACGTCTATGGCGTGAATCGTTTCAGTGCGGCCTTGGGTTTGTGCGCGGATGCAGCGATGATGAGCTTGGGATCCAGTTTGAAGTTTCGTGAGTTAATTTCAGCGCGTTTGGGGGACATATTGTCCAATATTTATTTGTGTTCAATGGTGCTGAAATCTTGGCGCGAGACGCATCCGGTGGCGGGTGAAATTGCCATCATGCAGTACGCCTGTCAGTTGTTGTTGCACCGTGCTGAGAACGCGCTCAATGACGTATTGGATAATTTTCCGAATCGATGGTTAGGGCGCGCGTTAAAATTCATCACGATGCCCTTGGGTCGTCGATGGGCTCCGCCTGGCGATGATCTCGTACGTTCGATCGCGAAGAACGTGTCCACTGCATCGCCCCTGCGTGACAAACTGTTGGAAAACACCTACGACCGAGTTGTTGAGGGAGGCAAAGATAATGCCTTAGCGCGTTATAACAAATTGTTGGCGGAGTACGATAAAGCGGAAGCGCTGTATCGACGCATCAACAAAGCGTATGCGCAGAACGAATTGCCCGCTCAGGCGCTGCATCCCGAGGAGAAATTGGAAGCGGCACTGGTGGCGAAAATCGTAACGGAAGAGGAAGCCACGTTCATGCGGGCCTTTGAAGCGGAGGTATTGGAACTGTTGAGCGTTGATGATTTTGATTTTGATGCGCTTGCGGTTAAAAAAGATCAAGTGGTGGCGCATCATCATCGACGGGATGCGGCTTGAACGGAGGGGCTTGTCGCCCCTGAGGAGTTGTGGATGCTTGAAGCCAGTGAAACGCGATACGCCACCTATCGCGTGGCCGCCATCCAGATGGTCAGTGGTGAGGACTGGGAACGCAATGTGACGAGCGCGCTGACTTTGCTGGAGCAAGGTGTGGCGCAGGGCGCGCGCTTGTTGGTGTTACCTGAAAATTGGGCTGTGTTTGATTCGGAAGGCTATCGAGAGTTTGCTGGTAATGCGTCGTTATCACAACAGGTCTTGGCGGCCTTGAGTGATTGCTGTCGTCAGCACGGCGTGTGGGTGTGTGCGGGAACGGTGCCGGTACCGTCTGAGGTGCCGGGGAAGTGTGTCTCTCGGTGTTGCTTGCTCAATGATCGCGGGGAGGTGGTGGGTGCATACGATAAGTTGCATTTGTTTGATGCTGAGGTCGATGATGCCCACAGCCGGTATACCGAATCGGCGTATTTTACACCGGGTCAAGGTGTGCAAATTGTAACAACGCCCTTTGGTAAAGTGGGGCTGGCCGTGTGTTACGATTTGCGTTTTCCTGAATTGTTTCGCTGGATGGCTCAGCAGGGCGCTGAACTCTTTTTGGTGCCCAGCGCTTTCACGCGTGTGACGGGCCAAGCGCATTGGTCGGTGTTGACTCGGGCGCGTGCGATTGAGAACACGGCGTATGTGGTCGCGGTCAATCAGGGTGGTTCGCATTCGAACGGGCGTGAAACGTGGGGACACACGTGTGTAATCGATCCGTGGGGAGAGGTATTGTTTGAGCGGGAAGAAATGGGGGCTGGGGTCGTGGTGGTGGAGTTGGATCGATCACGTATTAATACCTGGCGACAAAAAATGCCAACGCTTCAGCATACGCGTTTGGCGATCCAGCTACCTGACTCAATGCGCTCCTCTTCATAGTGATCACGCTGAGCGGGTATCGGGTAATCCCGGTTTTATTCTAATTTTTTCTGTTTTTCTTCTTGTTCTAGTGACCTCGATCGAGGTGGCGTCGGCGTTTGGTGCTCAAGATTCGAGTGTGCAGTCAGTGGCTAAGCCCAGTGCCGATGAGCCGAGTGCGGGTAAGGCCGATGTGGGTAAGACCGGTGAGGGTAAGACGAATACCCGATACGCTGCTCGTAGACCTCAATTCTTGGGTCGTGTGCGTGATCGCAGAGTACCGGAGATCAGTGGGGTCATTGCGGCGCGTGTACCGGGAGGTGGATGGTGGGTCCTGAACGATGGTGGTCATTCTGCAACACTATTGCACTTGGGTTTGGATGGTCTTGTGCACCATCAGTTGGTGGTATCGGGTGTGCGAAATGTCGATTGGGAAGATCTGTCGGCGTTCGAGTGGTCAGGACGCCGTTATTTGGTAATTGGGGATACGGGTGATAATGACAGGCGTCGACGCGCTGTGAATCTCATTGTAGTGCCGGAACCGCGTTTAGAGGATTGGCGGATAACTGAGTCAGCAGGAGAGTCAGCAGGTGTTTCAGTCACTAAATCAGTCACTGAATCAGTGACTGAGAATAAAAGCACGGAGCTGGAGAAACGTGTCGTGCTGGCGGAGTGGGTGCGACGCATTCGATTGATTTTCCCGGATGGGCCACACGATGTGGAATCGCTTGCGGTGGATGTGCATGGCAAGCGCGTTATGTTGCTTTCCAAACGTGATGATCCACCGCATTTGTATTCGGTGCCATTAGCTGAGTTAACCGAGTTAATTCAGCAAACTGCGCTGTCCAAGCAGGATGAATCCATGGCATCGACGCCGTCGTCATCCGCCTCAACGGCGCGCGTGCGGCGAGACGTCACCTTGAAAGATGAAGGCGTTCTGACGGTGATTGCCGATCAGTTTAAAACGCCGTTGTTGCGTTCCATTTTTGGTGTCTTTGCGACTTGGGCTACGGGCATGGATGCGGTTTATCTTCCTGAGCGAGCGCTGACGCGATTTGTCGTGTTGACATACAGTTATGCTTTTATTTTTGATCAACCCAATGATGTGTCAATAAATCGTGCTTTTTCCAAGCCTGCGCTGCGTATTTCCTTGCGAAACCTGCCGCAAGCGGAAGCGGTGTTGTGGGACGAAAAAGGTGAAAAAATTACTGTTTTTTCAGAAGGTTTTGATACGCCTGTTCTGCAATGGTCGGTGCCTTCAGTGACGGAATAGTACTTTCAAAACCAATAAGGACCATATTATTCTATAGTTTATAGTATAAAACTGATGTGATGAGTCCGTGAAGCGACAGCACGGATTCCCACAACGGCAAATTTGACACGTGGTGTACGTATCCAGCAACACATATCCAGCAGCATATATTCAGGATATGGCCACACTGAGGAGAGGATGTTGAGAGAAATGGGGAAGCCGATCTTTCATGATTTCTGCCAACCCTCTGGACGTAAACATCCACGCGCGTCTTGTCAATGGAACGGTCGAATACAAAATATGAAACGGCAGGTGTTGCCCGTGAAGGTGCGGAATATATCTTTGGGTGGCGTGGGTGTGTTGTGTCCTGTAAATGTAAAAAAAGGAGAGAAAGTTTTTTTGGAATGTCGGGCCATCAGTGGCGAGAAGTGCTGCGATATTCGCGCGATTTGCGAAGTTGCTTTTGTGGTTTTTAAAACACCCGAGTACGATCTTGGCTTGCAGTTTAGCTCGGACATGGACAAATTCCGCGATTTTATTGCGGAATTTGTGAACGCGCGTACCTTGGGTATTTGAAGGACCTCTATGCTCGTTTGGGATGCTAAGGTACCGAGCTCAGATAGACGTATCGTTAAAAAATCAAAAAATCTCAACTGTATCGCGATCGCGTTCACCAATTTTTTGGGTTCCGTTGCTTGGCCTCAGATGGATTACGATTTGAACTTGATGCCAACCCAAAGCACGTTTAAGCTCTGTGTTAATGAATCGATTTTAATCTGTTTAATTTTCATTCTGTTGTATGCTTTGGTTTCTTCCTGGTTGCGCACTGTTTTGATGTATGACTCGGATTGGCTTTTGCTCGCTTTAACTTCACAAAAGATTTAACTTCACAATAGAACAAAAGTGCGGCGCAAGAGCGATAGACGTTTTTTATACTGCTGGAAGCGAATTGTGTGGTGTTATTCGGCACTCGGTGAATGCGGATTGAGCTTTTGAGGCCCAGCCTTTACTGTGGGGATACTGGTGCAGTGGGGATACTGGGTGAGTGTGCGGAACATGGGGGAGCGGTGAGGTGCAGTGTCAAGGGAAATCGTTGCCATGGCAAGCGATGCTTGAAGCGTGTTGTTGGCGGGTCGGTTCAGGCGATAAACAGGCGATTAATATGGCGTATAAGACAAACACAGGAGAGGCCTCATGATTTACGAGGGTAAAGCAATTCAGGTGCAAGCGCCGGATGAAAGTGGCATAGCTGAGTTAATCTTTGATTTAAAAACGGAATCGGTCAATAAATTTAATCGACTCACCCTGGAGGAACTGCATCACGCGGTTGAAGCCATTGCGGGGACGGTGGAAGTGCGCGCTTTGTTGGTGAGCAGCGCGAAAGATGTGTTCATTGTTGGCGCAGACATTACCGAGTTTTTGGATCTGTTTCGTTTGCCAGAAGAAGAATTGGCAACGTGGGCTTTGAAAGCCAACAGTACGTTTTGTGCATTGGAAGATTTGTCAATTCCGACGCTTACGCTCATTAATGGCGTTGCGCTTGGGGGAGGATTGGAAATGGCCTTGTGTACCGACTACCGCGTGATGGCGACAACGGCGGAAGTGGGTCTGCCCGAGGTGAAATTGGGTATTTTCCCCGGTTTTGGGGGTACCGTGCGCTTACCGCGCTTGATTGGCGTGGATAATGCGGTTGAGTGGATTGCAGCGGGCGCACAGCATGGCGCAGAAAAAGCCTTGGCCGATGGTGTGGTGGATGCGGTGTTGCCGCGCGATGCGTTAACTGAGGCGGGACGTCGGATGCTCATCGCCTGCTTGGACGGCAAACTGGACTACAAAGCGAAACGTCGGGATAAATTAGAAGCTTTAAAATTACCGCCAATGGAAAACATGATGTCGTTTCAAACCTGTACCGCGATGGTCGCGCAAAAAGCCGGGCGTCATTATCCGGCGCCGATCGCGGCGGTGCAAACCATGCAAAAACACAGCAGCATGAAACGCGATAAAGCCTTGGAAGTGGAGGCAAGCGGTTTTGCTAAAGTGGCGAAATCGACTGTGGCCACGCAGTTGATTCAATTGTTTTTGAATGATCAAGCATTGAAAAAAATGGCGGCGGCGTCGCTTAAACAAGCCCTTGATATTCAGCGCGCGGCGGTGTTGGGCGCGGGTATTATGGGCGGTGGCATTGCGTATCAAAGCGCCTATAAAGGCGTTCCCATTGTGATGAAAGACATTAATCAGGCGGCGATACAGTTGGGCTTGGATGAAGCCTCTATGTTGCTGAACAAACGGGTGTCACGTGGCAAGATGCAGGTGTCGGACATGACACAGGTGTTGAGCAACATTCAACCCACGCTGCATTATGAAGATTTTGGTGATGTGGACATCGTGGTTGAAGCGGTGGTTGAAAATGAAAAAATAAAGCGCACCGTGCTCCAGGAAGTGGAAGCAAAATTATC
>JARRRL010000055.1:0-10812 GCA_037380725.1 Gammaproteobacteria bacterium
CACGAGATGATTTTTTCAATATAGCTTTTTTTACTATGGCGATAGTGTGGCACAACACAGCTTGTCGAAGGACTGCTCTGAACAGCGCATCCTATCGCGTCAGCCAAACCATTAACTTTTCTCTCGACATGAGAGAACCAAGCCAATGACGCATTCACTTGCTGCGTTCGATCGTCCGCTCTATCTTCAACCAAGCACAGCAACCAACAATCATTTTCTTGGTTATCATAAACAACCAATCGATCAACAAACAACATCATGGCATCCGCATGCGGCGACTGATGTGCCGTGTTACCACCGCACTCTGCCTTCAGCTCATACCCCAAATAGCCCACATAACCCAAATTAAATTCAAACGGCAGGCCAGGTGGTACTGGTGTTCGTCGATCTTTAAGTTGAGTATTTAGGTAGTCAAAGAAGTGAACATCTTTAATGGTATCGGTCCCAGATGCTGATTCGATCAGTACGGTTTTTTCATTGACAATGTAACGCACTTTTTCTGAAAGCGGTCCCGTCGCATCGGCCATAAAAGAAAACCGACCGTGTCGATCGCCAGAACGAGAGCTGTCCAACCACACCGCGTTCGGTACATCACCAAAAAGCGATTTAAAGAGTTTTTCTGTCTCCAGGGATTGATGAATCTTTTTCGACAGAACACAATAACGTCCACTCACCTTATCCGTCGACGTAGCGTGATCAGTGCGCAACGCGCCATCCATACGATGAAAACGGCGAGACAGAATAGAAAAATTACGCAACAATTGCTGACCGTAATCAGAACAAATGGACTCAGGATGAAACTGAACCCCCCACCGGGGCAGTGTTTTATGCTGCACAGCCATCACAATACCATCAGATGTTGTCGCAATAATCTCTAATTCATCCGGTACATGCGTAACCACCAACGAATGATAACGCACTATTTTGCACGGCGACGGGATCCCCAAAAACAATCCTTTCTGATTGTGGTGAATACAGGAAATGCGACCATGATAAGGTTCTGGCGCCATTATGATTTCCGCGCCGTAAAAGTCACATAGGCCTTGATGCCCCAGGCAGACCCCCAACACCGGTAATTTATTTTGTAACAATGCTTCTCGGCTGATTCCAAAATCACGTGCTATCTGTGGATTTCCAGGACCGGGTGAGATCACAATATTATCAAAGTTTGATAATGACACATTTTGCCATGATGCATCATTTTTTATCACGAAGGGTTCAACACCATTGACCTCCGACAAAATCTGAAAAAGATTCCAAGTGAAAGAGTCGTAGTTGTCGATCAACAGCGTTCTCATAAATACCTCTTAGCAACACCCTCAATACGTCATTTCTAATAAATTGTGCGATTTTTAAGTATCACACAATAATTAACCGTATACCCACCATGGGTTCCGTATACCCACCATAGGTTTAACAGTAAAATTTCAATGTACTCTTACACATCACAACCAATTGACTGACAATAATTCATAACCACTGCAATCAATTCTTCACCATAGCGGTCTACTGTTTTTCGTCCAATCCCCTTAACCTTGGATAACGCTTCAAGTGATTGCGGCAATGCAGCCGCAATACACAATAGCTGATTTTGATGCATAATCCGTCTGGGTTCAACCTGACGAGCTCGTGCTTGCTCTGCCCGCCAGCACTTCAAGTGCTCATACAGTTCAGGGTGCTTAATTTGACCGCGATCAGGCCCCGCATCACCCAGTGTCTTATTCGACTCAGCGTCTATCCCTTGCATTTTTTTAGCACGCAAGCTTTTATTATTTATAGCGCTGTCATCATACCATGTCATGTCTGCCGTAGATCGCACACGCAAAAAACGATCCACATCAAAACCTTCCTGACAACTGCTCAAACAGACACGGCTACAATAAGCAGACTGCCAAACCGCGTCACGAGCTGCCAAGATGGAACGGCGAATGGATTTATTTTCTGTATCAATATCAAACCCCGCACACCAAGACTCTATCCGCATGATATAAGGTAAAAAATACGCAGCCGCTTTGGCGATACGCGTTTGCAAAACCTTGTCTTCTTGCGGCACCAGCTCATCAGTACAGAACCGACGAATCAATTCACGTTGAAACTTGGCAGCAATCTCCGCAACTGAGCTTGTAAAATCGGCATTTAAATTATGAATTGATGTATGGCAAGTTACGTATAAAACCGTTTCATTCTGCTGTAAAAGTTTTTTTAAATTATGCCAGGCTTGAGTCAGTCGATCAAAAGAAAAACAACTGTTTATGAGGCGCTGTTGGAACTGAATCCGAGCACTATTGAGGGCTTGCTCATTAGGCCTGTGCTCTGTCGCGTAACGATAAAAGTGATTCACCTGCTCATCAGTTTTGATGACAGAGCGAGAAATGGGTGAGGTCAGTTCAATACCCTCCAAGGATCGACAGCGGCTCAATGCAACATAGACTTGTCCTGAAGCAAAAGAAGAGCACGCATCAATCGTCACACTTTCAAAAGTCAGTCCTTGGCTTTTGTGAATCGTAACAGCCCAAGCCAAACGAAGCGGAAACTGAGAAAAAGTACCCACCACTTCTGTTTCAATCTCTTTCGTTTCAGCATTCAGGGTGTACGTAACATTTTCCCATTTTTCACGTTCAACAGTAATATTTTCATCTTTATTATCTTGTTCACAACGAATGACAATCTTTTCAGAATCCAGATTCGTAATAATACCAATTTTGCCGTTATAAAATCGTTTTTGAACATTGGAATCATTACGCACAAACATCACTTGCGCACCACGTTTTAAGGTCAACACGTCCGGCGCCGGAAAAGCGTGCGAAGGGTAATTATCTTGTATAACAGCGCGGAACGTTCTTACACGCCCTTTTAGGGCCATCAGTGCTTTCTGGTTAATGTCATCGGCAATTTTATTGTGTGTGGTTAACGTAATCCGTTTCGATTCGTTCGCCCTCGTCTTAGGTGGCTCAGCACACGTGTTCAATCGCGCCAAGGCTGCGCCAGTTAAGCAATTCTCACGAACCCGATTGAGGATGTCAATAAATATGGGATCAGACTGTCGGTAAATCTTTTTCAATTCGATTGTTGTAAATAAAGAGTGTTGAAAAACATGAGCACTGAAAAAGTAGGGCGTCGGATAAGCACCACCCAACACTATTTTTTCCTCTTTTCTAACGACAGGTGAAAGTTGATACAAATCACCAATCATCAACAACTGAACACCACCAAAAGGCGCGTGACAACGTCGCACGTCACGCAATACGTGATCCACTCGATCAAGGGTATCGGCTCTTACCATACTGATTTCATCAATAACGAGCAATTCCAAACTCCGAATCATATCCAGTTTTTCACGGCTGAATCGCGAGGGTCTCATCTGACCATATTCTGCATGATGTGGCACAAAAGGACCAAACGGTAACTGAAAGAACGAATGCAAGGTTACTCCTTGCGCATTAATAGCCGCCACACCCGTTGGCGCGGTTACCATAAAACGCTTTGGTAAATCCTGTAAGAGGTGTTTCAACAGCGTGGTCTTACCACTACCGGCTTTTCCTGTTAAAAAGAGGGATTGATCGGTTTCACGCACATATCGTAAAATCAATTGTGCTTCCGCATTAGTTTCAAAATTACTTATAGCACACGCGTTTTCCGATTCATCAGTAATGGCCACTTTGTTTGTCCCAATGGATGCTGTTTAAATAAACCAACCCATAGCCACAGTAAGACTGCTAATAAGATATAACTATTCGGGCACAACGTGCTGCCGTGCACGCGGACCAAGCACAATGCTATCCGACTGCGTCACCGTAACAATGATTGCGCCCGCCCCGACAACCGTGCGCGCGGCTACGTTTCCCATCACCACAGCGCACTTACCTATCCAACAATTTTCATCAATTTTAATTTTTATGTATACCCCGCCTTGTTCTCGCTAAGGTCGATTATTATCTGAAAAATTATGCTGATGACGACCACTGAGCACGTGCACCCCACTCCCAATTAAGCACTCCGACCCAATGCGACACATACCAATGTTACTTTGAGGTCCAATATAAACATTATCACCTATTTCAGTATCCACATGTGAAAACAAAGTACCAAAACCAATAGTCACATTTTTTCCAAAATGTTTCATGGTAAAACGGTAGAAATTCCGTCTAAAATAGACACCCATCTTCCCTGGCCATAGCGCGTAAAATTGCGAAAACCCAGCAAACAGTTCATCACGTCTAGAAATAGGTTTTAATAAAACGTACAGCGCTAAAAAAGGCAAATTCAACACCACAAAAAATCCGTTGAGGACACCTTTCACGCATTGCTTCATTGTCCACAGGTCTCCACATGATCACCGAGTACTGACAGTTGGGCATCCCATGAATAATGCTCCCGAATAAGATTCATGGCATTGCGCGATAAACGACGTCGCGCCAAAGTGTCTTCCAACAAACACGCTATACCGTCTACGAAGTCGTCTGCTGTTTCCGCCTGTACGTAATGCTCATTCTCTTGGCAAGCAATGCCCTCGACACCCACTCGAGTAGATACAGTAGGCAAACCACACGCAAACGCTTGCAGCACCTTATTTTGCACACCTCGTGCAATACGAAATGGCGCTATAAACACATCGGCTCGGTGAAAATAGGGTAAAATATCCATCACAAAACCCGTTACCTCTACGCCAGGCATACGACCAAGCGCTTGAATGCGACTGGACGGGTTCATACCAGCAATAATCAAGGTTGCCTGAGGATATTTTCGTCTAAATTTTACCCAAACTGCTTCTGCAAACCAAATCATAGCATCGATGTTTGGTGTATAATCCATTGCACCAACAAACAACAAAATAGGATCATCCGAACACTGTTCGCGTAGACCAGTGGATGCTGGATAAAATAGCGTAGTATCGATACCATTACCCAATCGGTAGATATTATTTGCACTAATTCGACGTTTGAAAAGCGCAATCTCGACATCCGATATTAAAAAACACGCCTGCGCACGCTGTACAGCTGCATACTCAAGCTCCGCAATTTTGCGTGATTCCCGTCGATACACCCAGCTCATCGGCAGAGAGGCACGCTCTGCATATTGCGCCCATTTATCACTGTCGATATCCATAAAATCCATCAAAATAGGTTGGGGTAGCGCTTTGGCGTAAGGCAGTAAAGAAGAAGCACTGAGTAAAATCAACTCAAAGTCGTTGTTTTCAATCACTTCCTGAATAGCCTTGATCAATGCAGGAGAGTAAAAATAAGCCTCACTCATTGAGCTGCCACGCAACAAACCTCGCAGCAATCGCAACACTTTATTGGGTAATAGACCCGCAATCACTGCAATACCCAACTGTTGTTTCAGAGTGGCCAGATCCGCCCACTCTTCCTGCATACCGATGGGACAGGCAACAGTAATCTGATGACCTTGTTCACACAACCACTTGATTTGATGGTACGTTCTAATCTTTTCGCCCTTATTGGGCGGGTATGGGAGTCGCTGAGTGACCACCAGAATATTCATCCGTACTAATTACTCCTTATTTACTCTCGTATCCCACACAACGTAGCGCAAATAACTTTCCATGATTAGCCTATCTACTGTGACAATACGAACGACAAACGCGAGTATGCCACCTTATACGGATTCAGTATTACCAATTTTACAGAACTGAAAGAGTCGTATTTGAACAGCCACAATATAACTCTTTGTTATATAAGTAGTCTTATCACTCAAATAAGCAATCTAAAATCATTCTACCCAATTAACATGCCTCTCCTAGCAAAACCAAACTTCGGGAGCCTGAGAAAAAAGAAAAGGATCATGATAGAATATTTGTTCCACTTAGCACAGAGGTATGCGTCATGAACAGTTTTAAGGCTTCTCTCTGACCAAACCTAAGAGTTATCTCGTTGACCAATGCTTTCATTTTGTCGAAAATGCTCTTTTTATGTGGTACATAGAGGGATACAAAGTATATAGTATCGAGTCTTTTACCAGCTGTTTATTACAAAAGTTTTCTTGAGATGATGGCCAAGGTCACGTTTTACTTTTGTCGTTTTGCTCTTCGTTACCACGTCTTCTTTAGAAACCTCTTTGATTTTTACCCATTACACGAATCTCAATGCAAGACCCAACTAACACTGCTATATTTACAAAAATATCAAGGTAGAATAGATTGGCTTACCCCTTCTCAAACCTAAAACATGAACTTGAGCAACACCAATAAATGTGGCAACATTTGCTTGGCTCAAAGCATGTCTTTTAAATTTAGGTGATTCACAATTTACGATTGTGGATAACTCAAATCATTTCACGCTTCTTCAAGAACATGATTCACACACTGAATCACATCAGAATGTATGTCCAGCACATGGTTCGTAACACATTAATGACAATCGAATTCCATCTATCCTTGTCTGCACCGATGCTCCCGCCCATCTATCTGATCTTCAGTTGATGCTCATAAGCAGTGAATTCTCGCTTGCTATCTGAACAACTAAAACATAATGCATTGATTCAAAAGAGTTTTAATCGTTTAGCCAAAAAAATAATTCTTTAATAATCAAAGACTGGACGAAAATCTGCACTTTTGTATACTATACGAATTTTTGTATAGATTAGCAATCTCAAAGTAATATCAGCCAAATGCATTAAATAGTTCCACAAAAAGTGATCATACGCTACCCGCTAGCAATGGCTTCATCAACTGACAACATTGCTCAGCGCCACTGTAATACCGCGCTGCTCCACGAAGCCGCCTCTCCCCTCATTGGTCCTACTAAGATTGTATAGATTTCAATCAGGATATCAAGGAACTTGCCTCGTATGAGGTTAGCACATTGGGAATAAAAGGCTCTAAGAACTATAACTGATCCACGGTTTATTTAAAAATGGAATCACAGACGTTACTATTTTTTAAATATGGGTCATGCATCACATTTCTTGCTCTCTAATATGTTGATTGTGAATATTCGATGTTAAATAAGTGCTGCTTTACCTTGATGCTTACACAATCCCAAACAGATGATCATATCGAACACAATTATTTTCGATCATTTGAACTTGATTTGCAAAACAAAGTTGCTGTAGTTTCATCGGACGGCTACAGTGATGCATGAAGATCGATCCCTAACACCGTTTAACTGACTTGTTTGGTATCATCATCTTGCCACTTATACCATCTAGCTTATTATCATTTTTAACTGATAAAAAAATAAGCATACCGTGTTATGCCTTGAACAAGATCCATTTTCAAATGGCTGTTTTTCATTCTATCTGCAGTGTAAGCAACAGTACAAATTCAAAATTTTGGTATAGGCTAACCTGAAAGCGTGGAGGAATAAATTGTGGAAAGCACAGTCGCTGGGTGGTTAGATCTATCCCGTGAGGCCTTGGATGATTTATACAAGAGCGCTCAACCCGGAATCCTCCCAAATGGCGACACAAATGGAATCGCTATTGCCTGGGCTGTTCCATTCACACGGAAATTTGCACAGTTCACAAAATTCTTCTGGCAGGGGAAAGTGTTTGACATTAATGCTGATGGTGAAACAGGCATCCTGCGAAACAAGCTCCTCCCCTTTGGCATAAAGCTGATCGTTGCTAAAGTATATCGAGATAAAAGTTGGCTCGACGGTAAAGACGCCATCATAATCGATTATTCATCAACTTCACTGTTGGCAAATAAAATTCGCGATGAAATTCGAGAGGTAACCCCTGGTTATTATTTAGGCAAAGCATGGTGGGGTGACAAGCGAATTATGGACTTTGCCCTAGAATCAACGGCATCTTCTTCCCCCTTCTTTTTTTCTACGAATGAGTAAAAACAAAAAGTAAATACTGTTTAGTTTATACATCAAAATACGCTAAGCGCGATCCCAATATCTCCATGACACGACAAAATCAGGCTCAGCTTCTCACACTCACCTGATAATGCCTTTGAGTCGCAAAGCTCGAACCAACTCCATAACTAAAACGGGCGTATCGCGTTGACTGGTATCTATAGTAAGATCTGGCGTTTGAGGAGGTTCATAAGGTGAATCGATGCCGGTAAAATGGCGAATGATTCCGGAGCGGGCTTTTTCGTATAATCCTTTAGGATCACGAGATTCACAAACAGCTAAGGGTGTGTCTACAAATACTTCGAAAAATTCACTTTCTGCTACCATGCTGCGCACTAAATCTCTTTCTCGTTGAAATGGAGAAATAAATGCCACCAGGACAATGTGGCCGGCATCCAGCATCAGCTTTGCTACCTCGCCCACACGACGTATATTCTCAACCCGATCAGCATCAGAAAAACCCAAATCGTTGCACAAGCCATGTCGAATATTATCGCCATCCAACAAATACGTGTGGTAACCCATGTGAAAAAGCTGATTTTCCAGTGCATTCGCTGTTGTTGACTTTCCAGAACCCGACAAACCCGTAAACCAAATGATAGCTGGTTTCTGACTGTATCGCGCTGCACGCTGCTCTCGACTGACCTGTTGATTGTGCCAAGTTATATTTACATCATGCACAGCGCTAACAACCATGCCTGCGCCCACAGTGATGTTGGTTATTCGATCTATAAAAATAAGATTTCCCGTACTGCGACTGATTTTATACGGATCAACCGTAACAGGCTCAGTTAACACCAAACGGCAACGAGCAATACCATTCAGAGATACAGAACTGGATGCTTGCTTGTGCATTGTATTAACATCAATTTGGTACTCAATTTCACTCACCGCCCCAGTAATCTCTGCTGGACCAATTTTGATGCGATAGGACTTATTCAATGTCAGAGGATCGTCATGCATCCACACCACATCAATTAACAGTGTTGTCACAGGCGTGATTTTTTCATCAGCATCAACGATCATATCGCCACGTGAAACATCTATTTCATCAGCTAAGGTTAAGGTAACGGCATCCCCTGGATAAGCCACGCTCACGACTTCATCCGCTAAAAAAACCTGATCAATTTTGCTGGTTCTTTCGGAAGGCAATACCTTGATGGCCATACCTGGACGAGCCACACCGGCGGCGACAGTGCCGCAATAGCCCCGGAAATTCAAATTTGGTCGATTCACGTATTGCACTGGAAAACGGAATAACGCCATGTTTTTATCGTTATTAACATTTATCGTTTCGAGAATTTCAAGCAAATGTGCGCCGTGATACCACGGCATTTTCTCACTGCGTGATGTGATGTTTTCACCCAGTAACGCGGACAAAGGAATCAGGTGCAACTCCGGTAAGGCTAAAGGTTCAGCAAATTCTCGATACGCACTACAGATTGTCTCAAAACGATGCTCATCATAATCCACCAAATCCATTTTATTAACAGCAACCACAAAATGTTTGATGCCCAATAATGAACAAATAAAACTGTGCCGTTTCGTTTGTATTTGAACACCATAACGTGCGTCAATGAGGAGAATAGCCAAACTTGCCGTTGAAGCACCAGTTGCCATGTTTCTCGTGTACTGCTCATGCCCCGGGGTATCGGCAATGATAAATTTTCGGCGATCAGTGGAAAAATACCGATACGCCACATCAATGGTAATACCTTGCTCGCGCTCACTCTGCAGACCATCAACCAGCAACGCTAAATCGACCTCTTCGCCCGTTGTACCGTGAGTTTTACTGTCACGCGAAATAGCAGCCAATTGATCCTCATAAATCATTTTTGTATCGTGCAATAAACGACCAATGAGGGTGGATTTTCCGTCGTCCACACTGCCACAGGTGATAAAGCGCAGTAGATCTTTATTTTCATGTTGTTTCAGATACGCAATAATATCGGTTTCGAGCAAACTGCTTTGTGCTGACATTTTTCCATCCTTTAATCAGGCCACATCTCGTGGGGTTATCGCTATGGCGTGTCAATATTTAGAAATAGCCTTCTCGTTTCTTCTTTTCCATTGAACCGGATTGATCGTGGTCAATCGCTCGACCTGATCGTTCAGACGTTTTAGTCAACAGCATTTCCTGAATGACTTCAGGCAAAGTTTGAGCTTGCGATTCAACAGCTCCGGTTAATGGGTAACATCCCAAGGTTCGGAAACGCACCCACTTCACTTCCGGCACTTCATCCGGCGCAAGCGGTAAACGCTCATCGTCGACCATGATCAACATCCCATCTCGCGACACAACAGGCCGTTTAGCCGATAGATACAAGGGTACAATGGCAATATTTTCTAAATAAATGTACTGCCAAATGTCCAGTTCAGTCCAATTGGACAAAGGAAAAACGCGAATGGATTCGCCTTTGTTGATACGCGAATTGTACAAATTCCACAGTTCCGGGCGTTGATTCTTTGGATCCCAGCGGTGATTACGATCGCGAAAAGAATAAACCCGCTCTTTTGCTCGTGACTTTTCTTCATCTCGACGAGCACCGCCAAAAGCGGCGTCGAACTGGTACCGGCTCAATGCCTGCTTCAAAGCTGCCGTTTTCATCACATCCGTATAGGTAGCACTGCCGTGATCAAACGGGTTAATATTGGCCGTTATTCCCTCTTGATTGGTGTAAACCAGCAAATCCATACCAGCCTCTTTAGCCATGCGGTCACGAAACCGGATCATGTCTTGAAACTTCCACGTTGTATCGATGTGCATCAGCGGGAAAGGCGGAACACCCGGTGCAAACGCTTTGCGGGCAAGGTGTAGCATCACCGTAGAATCCTTACCAATTGAGTACAACATAACGGGATTATCAAAGCTTGCTACGACTTCACGAATAATATGAATGGACTCAGCTTCAAGCTGTTTGAGATGCGTTCGAACGGCCAGTGTGTCGGCACAAGTTTGTGACAATGCGCCTGAATTAGCCGTAACATC
>JARRRL010000056.1:0-10777 GCA_037380725.1 Gammaproteobacteria bacterium
GAAGAGACTTTCGTCATATCCAAACTACCGATCTGAAGCAGCAACACGTCCAAGACATCACCATCACTGGGCAGATCTCCCATAAATAAAAAATAAAATAACACGCCCAGTGCATACACATCTGTTGCTCGTGTGAAAAGGCGCGCGTCATCGCGTCGCTCGGGCGCCCAGTATACATACCGATCTCCCCCCACTAAATTGACGCTGTCTTCAAGCTGATCACACAAAGCGTGTAAGCAAAATCCGGTCAGATGCGGCTTCTTTTTCGTATCCACAATCACATGAGTCGCGTGAATGTCACCGTGAATAATCTGGTTCCGATGCGCATGCTGCATCGCACGCAATAACTCAATAGCAATTTGGTATTTATCCACCCATTGCAGTCGTTCCTCGCGCACCCATTGTTGCAAACTTAACCCTTGAGTCTGTACGTTCACGGCGTACAAATTGTGCCGCCACAGACCATAACCCACCGTAGACACGATGTTCGGATGAATCAATCGCATCAAGGCACGCAATTCATCCGCACACGCTTGGCGTAAAGTTTGCTCATCATGCAAATTTCGTTTGAACACGCGTAGAACGACCTGACGATGATGCGCTTCGTCATAAGCCCGATACAACGCGTACCCTCTCTCTTCCGTAATTTTGAGAAAATCGCTGTAACCGTCGATCGCCGTGTTGACGTTATTCTGTGTCATCGTTGCCGCTTAATCCTCTGTTATCTGGTTTCGCCGTGACCGCGCCGCCCCCTCCGGACCTCGCAGACCGGGATTCTGAAACCAACATGGCGGCATCCGTTGCGGCGGGCAATGGGGCGTAACGCGCTAAATCTTCGCGCAACGAAGCCTGTACGCCCAGTTGGACTAAATTCCAATACTGGCCAGTGAAAACGCGGTCAATGTGCACCGATTCTCGCGTGGCTTGAAAATAGGTAACCCCTTCCCAGAGACGGCCCGTCAGCAATTTCACAAACCGCTTATGCCAGGTTGACTCCGCAAAATCAAACGGTTCATCTTCAGAAAAAAACTCCAGTACTAAGTCCACAAAATGATCGTAAAACGATGTCGGTAAATCACCGGATTCAGGCCGTCGAACACCTCGCCGGAATAACACGCGATCAATGGCCGGTCCATCTCGTGAAAATACCGCATAAATAAGCGCTTTAAAGTCTTCAGAAATTTGATCAGACAATCGCTTTACGGCACCAAAATCATAGAGGACAAGGCGCCCATCCGTCTGGATCGCGAAATTACCGGGATGTGGATCCGCGTGCAGCGCTTGTAGATCAAAAATTTGTTCGAAAATCAATCGAAACAACCGCTTCCCAATTTGATTTATCTGCTCCGCCGTTAACCCCAGCGTATCAACCTCTTTCAGTCCACACCCCGCTTCCTCGCTCATCGTCAGCACACAGCGACTGGAATAGCGCTGAAAAAATCGCGGAATGATCACTGACGGATCGTTCGCGTAATAGTCACGAAACAGCAATAAATTCTGCGCCTCCATTTCGTAATCCAATTCAGCCAGCAAGGTGCGTCGCACCTCATCAAACACATCATTCAACATACGCTCATCCAGCTTTAGCAATCCAATCAAGCTGAATAAGCGTTTTAAGTGCTTAAGATCTGATTCGCATGATTCACGTACCCCCGGGTACTGCACCTTAACCACGACACGTTCACCACTGTGTAAACACGCGCGATGCACTTGTCCAATCGAAGCCGCCGCACACGGTGACGGTTCAAATTCCGCAAATAAGGTATCGGGTTCTTCGCCCAATTCCGTTTTAATGCATTCCGCAATCACGGCATAGTCCATCGGGGGAGCGTGTTTCTGCAAAATTTCGAGCTCATGGGCAATCTCTTCTGGAAATAAATCTTTCATCTGCGAAGCGATTTGCCCAACCTTCATCGCCGCCCCCTTCATCTCACCCAAGGTGCGCGCCAACTCACTGCCTATCTCATGCAACATTTCTGAACGCGCCATGCTGTGATGCTGCGCGGAAGAAAACAACTTACGGACCGAGTGTGAGGCCATTTTGCCAGCAATCTGTGCCGATAAACCCACCAAATTAACGAAACGATGCCCAGCACGGCTCTTCATTGTCTACTGCACCCCACGGCTGCTGACGGTCTCTCAACACGTGATCTCAATTGGCTGACCGGAGACAAGGCCTCAAGGGGCCTGTCTGTCAGCATTCTCTTTGAGTTTACGTCAAATTCAGCGCAAGCAGTGGGGCAAAAGATCGAAGAAAGTCTAAATCATGTCTCTCCACATCCCGTCTTCATCTGGATTGACGATCTGTGGCAGGAAATTGTAAGCAAACTGGTAAACAAACGGATTAACAAAAAAGAAAAGCAAAGTCGCCTAGATCGCAGTTTGACCCGCGTTACACGTTAAGCAATCCTCAACGTCGAGTCGTCGCGCCAGCATTCATACGGCAGGGTGGACACTCACGTTGAGCGATTGACTGGCACAAAGGCAGAAAGAACGTGACCGCGCGCGACGGTGCACGCATATCGTCGGGGTGTCGTGCAATAATGCCCTGGCCACTGCCTCCAACGCGTAATGGAAATCGAGCATCCCAAAAAACCGCTCGGGATACGAGAGACCCACAGGAGTCGGCTTGAACCCGCTGCCACACCACGCCCGACAAGCCATTTCGACTCTCAAGGGCCATTCCGAAGGGGTCAGACGGCACGATGCAGTAGCCTCCTCATCCAACAACTACACTCAACCAGCACAAAAACACGTTGACGTCCGAACACACAGCACATTTTCACGCCACAACATCCATACAAAACGCACCCTCTCAGCAGGTGCTCACACAACAGACAGCCCACACAATAGGAGTCCGCTCACCATAAGCCTAAACAAAATCATCAATCTGACAACATTGCTCGCTTGACAACGATTATCGAACAAATTACATAGAGAATTCAATCACCATGTCGCACTAAGATTGTCTAAGATGAGCTACTTGTCGAAGGTTTTGGCCCGACAAAGAAAAAGCTTTGCCAAATCCTTTGATGAATAGGCACTCACACGGGAACATACCCAACATGTGAAAATCTGACAACTGCTCCAACACACGTGCAGTCTGGCCGAATCGAGCGCTTAATTTTTCCAATATCACCGCCCAAAGTGGATCATTCCGAGGCACTTCTTCTACGCGAACCACCACCTGCGCACGCGTCACCGCAAACGGCTCCTCAGCATTCGCGCCCGCTGGCTTTTCCATCGAATGTAAAGCAAAAAACACATTAGTACGTGGCGTGGCCTGCCCCGCCACGCTCAATAAACTTCGCGAGCCCCTGGACAGCGTGCTGCCCAGAATAAAAAATCCTTCTTCATCCGATCGATTGTGCACAACAAACGGGGCAGAGGCAATTTCTGGCCATTTGTTATCACTACTTACATCGCAACCATTTACGGCGTATACCAGATGCTCACAGCGCCCGACGAGTTCACGAAACTCCGACACGATTTTCGCCGACACTTCAGGAGACGTATGCGTGTGGCCTGTACTTGAACCTGTACTTGTTGATGAGTCTGTATTCGAATCAGAGTTCGGCAAGGTGAGTTCCTTCTTGTTCATGGTCGTCTTCTTCCAGCAGCAAAGCTGGCTCGCAACCTCTAATAACGGTATAAACTTTTATGGGTTTATCACGACCTTTCACTTGATGCTCGCCACAAGATCGCAATGATTTTTTCAGATTAGGGGACAACTCTTTTCTCACTTCATCACTGATCAATACCGACGTTTTCAGATCATTATTCAGTGATTCCAAACGTGAAGCAACGTTTACGGTGTCGCCAATGACCGCGTACTTCATTCGAGACACTGACCCCATGTTTCCCGCCACCACATGACCGGTGTGAATACCAATGCGCATTTCGATCCGATTCACACCAATGTCTTGCCACAAATAAGCCGTTCCCGATTTTTCCCACGTCGTGTTCAGTTTATCCAAGCGGTCTTGCATGTCATTGGCCGCTCTGACCGCATCCGTTGCGTGCGATTCGCGTTTAAACGGTGCGCCAAATACCGCTAATACCCCATCTCCCAAGAACTCAATCACACACCCACCATGGTTATCAATGATTTCATTCATCGCCCCAAAATACGTATTTAGCGTAGCGATGAGCTGCTGCGCTCCCATCGATTCACTGATTCGCGTGTAATTTTTCAAATCGCTGAACAAAATCGTCACCATGCAGGTTTCCCCACCCAAATTAGGGGTCTCCCCTTTTTGCAACAACGCATGAGCAATCTTTTTACTCATGTACCGTCCAAACGTTTCGCGCAAGGTCTCGCGATCTCTCAGATCTAAGATCATGCGATTAAAACAATCGGCCAAAACGCCAAATTCATCTTTTCGCTTCACCTCGAGTAGATTATCTAAATCACCATCCGCTACGCGCTGGGCAGCGCCCATGACTTTTGTCAACGGTCGGCGTAAGCTAATACCCACCAAAAACGCCACCACAATCACACCCAGCAAAGCGGAACCCGCCAGCCAAAACGTTAAATGCTGTACCCGTTTTTGCATAACAACCAGCCGATCCACCGTCACGTCCGCACCCAAAATACCAACCACTGTGCCTTGACTGTTTTTCACAGGCGCATAAGCAGATAACGATAAACCATAGACATCACGATATGGCATTGGCTCCACCGTGGCGTGCGTAAATCCTTTTAGCAAAATGGGTAATTCCGAGGCATCGTAAGATTCCCCCTCTTGGGCCGCATCACCAGCACGATCAAAATCCGTATAAAAACGCAACGCGGCGGGACCGCCAGTGGGCAGCAAGATATAAATTGTGCTGATGTCTGGATCAATGCCCGATACATAGCTAAACAGCTCATTCAACTCATTGTGGTAAGGCGTCCTTTCAGGGGGCTCTCCTCGCATCAGTTTTTCAGAAAACGTCTCGACTTCATCGCCATTCACATTGAGAGATAGCGTCGTCACGATGCCTAATAATCGCTGTTGCAAAAATTCCAAATCAGAACGATAACCTAACCAGTAATAGACATATGCCACCATGCTCGTCAGCAGGAAGAAAGCCAGAAAAACGATACCCGCAACGCGAACGTGAAAAGAACGCCACAACGGCAAAGCCCGCAACGCTTCTTCCACTTTCAAGTTCGTAGATCGTTGAGCGTTCCCAATGTATTCACTTTCACTTGATTCCGGGGAGTCAAAAATAGTGCGATCTTGGACTGGGCTACGTTGAGCCGCAGGCTGAGCGGACGCCTCATGAGAAGGCGTAGACGTGGAAGCACCCTTCAATTCTTGATTTTGATTCGTATTTTCACTGAGCTCAGTCATCCCTATTACCCCCTAACCCGTTACACACCCATCACACTGACACTGATATAAGGATTGAACACAGGGGGTGCTCACCCTGTCACCTTTGGCATAGGGCGACATTATGGCAAGATCGGCAACAAGGCCGCAAGACGAACCGAGCGCCTGTCGCGCGGAATCAAGACGAAAAAACAATAAAAAATCAAGTATCAACTTCAGATATTGATTCAGTTTGGATACTGATGAAGCCATCGAGCCCAGACTCAGTTGAGCTCGATCACAGATGACGAGGATGCATTAGAGACTTTTCGGTGTATTCAACAGGCATTCATCGCGATCTTCCTGACACACCGTCACACGATTACGTCCATTTTGCTTGGATTCATAAAGCGCTTCATCTGAACGCGCCAGGACCTGCTCGTGATTCCGCATGCCTTCCTGATATCGTGCAATTCCCACAGAAACGGTCACGTGCTGTTCACCACCTTGTCGATCCAAACACAGGGCATAATCGGCAATACGTATTCGCAGGCGTTCAGCAAAAATCACGGCGCCCGTAATACCCGTTTCGCACAAGAGAATGCCAAACTCTTCTCCCCCATAGCGACCCGCAATATCACTTTTGCGTGAGCTGTTTTGTATGAGCTTCGCCACCATGCGAATCACATCATCGCCCGCTAAGTGACCAAATTCATCGTTGATTTTTTTAAAATGATCTATATCGATCATCAATAAACTAAACGTTGTACCGTATCGACGGGAACGTGCAAACTCAGCCGCCATACGCTGCTCCCAATGAATCCGGTTGTACAAACCCGTTAGCCCATCGACTTGACTGAGGTGTTCCAACTCCGCCATGGCTTCACGCAATTTTGATGCATAACACGCCTCATCCGTTGAATCGCGCAACAACACCATCACTTGATCCACGTCGCCGTTTGACTCATTCTTGATGGGGATCAAGGTTAAATTCTGAAACATGTATTCGGCCCCACCCGTAATGGGGCGATTGTGTTTAAATTTAAATAAATAATTGCGATATTCCCACGTCGTAAACGCATAAGATTTAACCACAAATACCGAATCAATCTTTTTCTTAAACCAGCGAACGGGCAAGTCGGGAAACGTATCGAAGAGATTGCGCCCCACCACATCGAACGCGCTCTTCAAGCTGTGGCTCGCCATAAAATTATTCCAGTAACACACGGTGTATTGGCGATCCACAACAAAAACACCAACATTGACGCGTTGAACCACAAACTGAAGCAATTCATAACTGGGTTTAGGATCTATCAAAACGCACTTCCCATCGTTCCGTTTTTAGGGGTATTACATCGCCCCATAGGCAATCCAATCCATCACTCTTCCAGCAAACGATCCAAGGCGTCAATGACCACACAAATCACGTCTTTGGGCATCAACAACAGCAGACCACATTGAAAACTGCGGTTCTCAACTTTGTAATTGATTTCCACCATCAGCGCCTTATCCCAATCCACTTTATCCTTCTGCACAACCGCCTCAGGCGGAATGTGCCGACCAATGACGGAAGGGGGAGAAAACGCCAGCTCATTCTCGATTTGCTCACCAATACCGCTCAAACACGCGCCATTCAGCACGTTCGTGATATCCAAAAGCATTTCTTCTTCGGAGGCAGCCGTCAATGGTTCGTCGTAGGCCAACAATTCAGATAATTCTTTAAAACTGGCATCCCCAAAAATAACAATAGCTTCCCCTCGCATGCCATTTCCATCACAGGCATCGTAGAACCCTTGTCGCACTGCCGACACGCTCGTTGCATGATTCGCCAACAAATTCAGTTCAAGGTGCAGTTGATCAATCTGTATAATACGAACTCGTGGCACCGACAATTCCACAAATACTTCCAGGTATCTCGCCAACGAGTCGCCGGCCTGGCCCATTGCCACGTTCACCAACTCTTGGAGACAATCCCGTTGTTCTTCTTTCAATACAAGATTCTCCATGATCAAAACAATCCGTATCGCTGTAAAACATCATCGAGTTTGTGTTTATCAATGGGTTTCTTTATGAAATCCAAAGCGCCAAGTTTCATAACGCGTTCGCGTGCCTCCGGTTGTATATCTGCTGAAATAACAATAATAATTGTATTCAAATCCAGTTCTTTCACCGCCGACAACACCCCATAGCCGTCCAACAGGGGCATCGTGAGATCCAAGAAAACCAATTCACCTAACCCGTTTTTGATTGCCTCCAGACCTTCAACACCATTTGTCGCAAACGTGACGTCAACGTCCCAGTTTTCTGGTAATGAACGCTTCACTTGCTTGCGCGCCATCGCCGAATCATCACAAATCAATAAAGGAAGGGACATGAATTTCTCTCACAGTCATCCGTTTTCAGTCTCCATACACCACCACAACCATCCACCATCTAGCAAAAAGTATAGCTAGATGTAACGATCAGCCCAAACAAATCACCGACGAATGTTATTCAAAAGGAATCAATTTGATAGCATAAGCCCAACACTAGCCCTCTGTGAGCGGGATTTTTCCAATTTTACTCTGCCATATTTTAGGAGCCGTATGGTGCACCGACTCACCGCGACTGTCCACGGCCACTGTCACAGGCATATCCACCACCACAAACTCATGAATGGCTTCCATACCCAAATCTTCAAACGCCACCACACGCGACTGACGGATCGCTTTGGAAACCAAGTATGCCGCCCCACCTACCGCCATTAAATAGCATGATTTGTGCTTACGAATCGCTTCAATTGCCATCGCACCGCGTTCAGCTTTACCCACCATACCCAGCAAACCCGTTTGCGCGAGCATCATTTCGGTAAATTTATCCATGCGAGTGGCCGTCGTGGGGCCCGCCGGACCAACCACTTCATCTCTCACGGGGTCCACCGGCCCGACGTAATAAATGAAACGATTGGTAAAATCCACGCCCGCTGGCAATCCTTCTCCACGCGCGAGGCGCTCCTGGATGCGTTTATGCGCGGCATCACGCCCCGTCAACAGCGCGCCATTTAGCAGTAAGGTCTCACCCGGTTTCCAAGTGGCCACCTCTTCGGGCGTAATCGTCGCCAAATCCACGCGCTTTGCAGTGGCGGAAGCCTCCCAGCCAATGTCAGGCCAATCATCTAGCGATGGCGCTTCAAGTTGAGCCGGTCCTGAGCCGTCTAGGACAAAATGCACATGTCGCGTTGCCGCACAATTGGGAATCATCGCAACGGGTAGCGAAGCAGCGTGCGTTGGGTGTTCGAGCACCTTCACATCCAGAACCGTCGTCAAACCGCCCAAGCCCTGAGCGCCAATACCCAATGCGTTCACGTTCTCGTACAGCGTTAAACGCAGTTCCTCAGCTCGATTTCGAGGTCCTCGCGCGATCACGTCTTGAATCGTGATGGGCTCCATCAACGAGGCTTTCGCCAACAGCATGGCTTTTTCCGCTGTTCCCCCAATACCAATGCCCAACACACCCGGCGGACACCACCCTGCCCCCATTGTGGGAATGGTCTTCAGCACCCACTCTTCGATGGAATCACTGGGGTTCAACATAACCAGTTTTGATTTATTTTCCGACCCTCCCCCCTTCGCGGCTATCGTAATCTCAACAGTATTACCCTCGACCACCTCGTAATGTATGGTTGCGGGCGTATTGTCTCCCGTGTTTTGCCGTTTACCGGCGGGATCTGCCACAATCGAAGCACGTAGGACGTTATCCGGATTCAAGTAAGCACGCCGCACGCCTTCGTTAATCATGTCCGTCAGACTGCGTGTGGTATCCCACCTTGCGCGCATGCCCACTTTGACAAACACAGTAACGATGCCGGTGTCTTGGCAAATAGGTCGTTTACCCACGGCGCACAAACGAGAATTCACCAGAATTTGTGCCATCGCGTCTTTCGCTGCTGGGTTTTCTTCACGCTGATAGGCCGCGTACATCGCCTGTATAAAATCTTTAGGGTGGTAATAGGAAATAAATTGCAACGCATCGGCTACGCTCTGTATCACATCCGCCTCACGGATAGGCCGTATGGGTTCGTTCATCTGTATTTGCTTCCCCGTATGTCATGGTTCATTACGCTTTCTTATTGCTGCTTTATTGCTGCTTTATTGCTGCTTTATTGCTGCTGCATTGCTGCTTTCTGCCACGTTCAAAACAAACAAATCACACAGTGACACCCGCATGATGGCGTCTTGCGCCTGATCCAAATCACGCAAGGCGTGGCGCAATCGCGCTCGCCACGTGTCACGTCGATCGTCATCCATCCACTGCGCTAATTCACCCCATTCGGGTAAATCACACACATCGCACAACACGCGATTCACCGAAATATCTTTAAATTCTCCGGTAAACAAGTAGGCGTCTTCAGTCGTGCGCTGGATCCAGCCTAACAGCAGAAGTCGACGAGAAATATTTTCCCAATCTTCAGGCGACAATTGTTCGAGCTGTTGGCATGCCGTTTCAGCCGTCACCACGTCAGCTACCTGACGGGCGCGCCAGAAAAGATGCAACACATCAAACACCGCCACGCACCACGGCGTGACACCACGAGACTCAGCCCGATATACTGTCATTCCTCGGGCCACAATAGCGCCCATCAACACAATAATCCAGGATAAATACAGCCAAATGATGAACAATGGAAAAAACGCGAAGGCCCCATAAACCAATTGGTAACTGGGAAATTGTGTTACGAAGACACCGAATAAACGTTTGGCCGCTTCAAAACCCACAGCAGACACCAATCCCCCCGCGCTGGCGGCAGTGAACGGCACTTTGCGATTGGGCACAACCCAATTGAGCAACGAAAAACTGAGCCAGCTCGTCACAAACGGCAATAAGGTCAAACCCCATTTTTGTACTGCCAGCAACTTAAGCGTATCAGCAAATAACTTCACCGACGTCACGTACGACGTGACCACCAAGCCCAAGCCTAAGAGAATGGGCCCCAAACTCAATACAGCCCAATATCGTAAAAAACTCATCACCCCCTGACGTGGGTTCTGCACACACCAAATACGATTAAACACCTTCTCGATCCGACGCAACATGCCGATGGCCGTCACGAATAACATGGCGATGCCGATAGAAGTCAATCGTTTGGCTTGTTCCGCAAACGACACCAAATAACCTTGCAGTTCATCCCCCGTTGTGGGCACTAATTGCTCAAAAGCCCACCCCTGGATCACCTCTCCAACACCCCGTAAGCTGGGGATCATTGCCAAAATTGAATACAACACGGCCAAAGTAGGCACCAAAGCAAACAGTGTCGCCAAGGTCAATGCGGCGGCGCTGTCAAGACAATGATGACGTTGAAAACGTTCGATCAAGTAGCGCGTAAACGCTTTCAAATCAGACCAACGAATGCGATATCGCAACCAGTAACGCAAAGCATCCACGTTATCAACCCGCAAGGTGTCGTCATCCAGCTTGTCATGATCAAGGGACGACGCCTGCTC
>JARRRL010000057.1:0-10659 GCA_037380725.1 Gammaproteobacteria bacterium
TGGAGAGGCGAACGGACAAGAATTTTTCTGTATATAATGTGATTTTACTCTTTTTCAAGAAGAAACCACGTAATATCATCTTGTGGGAAATTCCTATCTTTGTGGTAAACGAAGCCGTAATCAATTAAGTTTAAATTGGAATATTTATCCATAATTTCTCCTGCAAAGTCTCTTTTAAATAGCTTTTCTTTGTGTCCTCGATAGCTCACTTCTACAGGAGATGGATTATAGTATTCCGCAATGCAGATATATTTTTTGCTGGATCTATACAGTAATTCGTATACACTCTGTAGGTTATCTGGGTTTATATGTATTAGCACTCCTTTAGTGAATGCGAAATCCCATTCTCTCTCCGGCTGGAAGTCCAGAATTGAGGTGTGATATATGTTGACAGTTTTTATTTCATTTTTTAGTTGATCAATTGCGTTTTTGTTGATTTCTATAGCAGATAATTCAATTTTTGGTGCTAGATGTTTTATGGCTTTTAAGTTAAGACCAATGTTTGCTCCAAATTCAATTGCTGAAGATATGGATCTGGTTGAGCTAAATATTTTTGAAAACAAAGCAGTGTTCGAGGCAACACTTATTTCGCTTTGATTTCTTTGGGTGTACTCATTGCCAAATTGGCCTGCCCAAAATTTTTCTTGCTCTGTTTTGTAATGCATCGTTATTCCTGATTTTAGTGTGTGAGTGTATGTGGTGAGATATCAGTTATGAATCCATACCCATTATAATGTAGTCAGAAGTTGTTGTTCTTGTTTGTTTCTGTCGAGCGCCAGCTCAATCAGTTGTTTCAATAAGGCCTGATAATTTTTTCCACTGGCGGCCCACAGTTGTGGATACATGCTGATGTCGGTAAATCCGGGGAGGGTGTTAATTTCATTGACGAGCACTTCGCCATTTTCCATCAAAAATACATCCACTCGCGCCATGCCTTCACAACATAAGGCCTTGTAAGCCGCTATCGCCGTTTCTTGAATGCGTGTGGCCTCGGCTTCCGTGATGCGCGCCGGGATGTGTACCGTCATGCTCTCTTTATCAAGGTATTTGGCGTCGTAAGAGTAGAAATCATGTGTTTCGTTTGTTTTTACGACTTCACCGGGTATGGACGCTTCAACCATTTCGTTTCCGATAAGGGCACACTCCAGTTCTCGTCCCTGCACGTATTCTTCTATGATAATTTTGCGATCGTATTGAAAAGCCAACTCCACGCCGTTTAAAAATGCTGCTTCATTGTTCACCTTAGAAATACCGATGGAAGAACCGAGGTTCGCGGGTTTAATAAACAGCGGGCTTCCCAGTTCGCGTTGTACGGTATCGTAAGAAATCGTCATTTTTTCGTTTTGCGTAAAACATTTGAAACGAGCGTGGCGAATGCCCGCATCGCGTAACAATCGTTTCATGACGTCTTTATCCATGCCCACGGCTGAGCCCAACACGGAGGCGCCTACAAAAGGGATGTTGAGGAGTTTGAGTAGGCCTTGAATCGAACCGTCTTCTCCGTATGATCCATGGATAATTGGAAAAATTACATCCAAATCAGGAAGTGTTTGCGTGGCGTCCATCGGGATGAGTGTGCGTGTGGGTTCACCGGGCAAAACGCCAGGCGAAAAGAGTAATCGAGTGCACGTTCCGTTTTCCGTATCGGTGTTTGAGGCAGAGGGGTTTACAATGCTTGATGCCGATGTGCTGTCTAGACGTGTGTTGATCTTGGACTGTAAAGACCACCTGCCATGCTGATCTACTTGAATCAGCATTACCTCATAGGTCTCAGGGTCTAATTCTTTTGCAATGTTTTTGGCGGACAAGATCGATACATCGTGTTCGGCGGATTTGCCACCGTATAATAAGCCAATTCTAATTTTTTGTTTCATGTCATCGACACACTCTGCTGATGGAAAAGGTGGACGCAATGATTAAAATAAGAACACTTGTAAACGGTTGAGTGAAAGGTCTGCAAGGCATTGCAAGCGCCGTATTACGTGTTCATGAAAAGTAGGTAACGTATCACGTTTTATTCCAAAGCAGAACCACTGTGACCAATCAAGACCGACATGACGCGCGAGTGAGTGTGAGGGAAGGATGGGCATAGATAGCCGTCAAGTGACCCCCTCTTGCTGCCAGGGGGCCGCGTGTTTCATCAGCATTTTCATCAAAGTCTGAGAGATGTTTAATACCACTGCAAAAGTAATTATTCGAAAATTTTGGACAAATAAGATTTTATGGCTTCGCCTGTTTTCGAAACGGTCTTACTCGCTTTGAAGCGGGACTGTCTGCTGGAAGCCGGGTTCAGATCTTCGTCGACAAACGCCTTGTTCCAATCCATTAACTGCGTGTGAATTTTGCCGTCTGGATTACGCCACGTGTGTGTGGTATAGGCCCTTTTCGAATACGATTGATTCGGTGTGCCGACCGAAGAAAACTTATGATGATTAGATTTTTCATAGGTTAAATTTAAGCGTGATACGGTTTCAGGGGTGGGTGCCATGTGTGATTTTTTGCCGTAAGGATGCTTGCTAGATCGTGGGGGTGAACTTAAGTACTTACTGGGAGTAGCGGTCAGATTGTAGGGATACGGTATGGAGGGGGGCTTGGTACGCGTACTGCTTGAGGAGGGTTTGGGTACGGAGGAAGAAGCGTGTAATGGCCTGTCTGCTCCTGGTGGAACATATCGATATGCTCCAGACGTATTGAATTCTTTTGAAGGAGTCTCATTTGTAAAATTTCTCAATGATTGCAGTCTGCTCCGTATTTCTTCCATTTCTCTATCTATAGAATCTATAGAACTAATTGAGCTCGTTTCAGAGCGCATGGAGGGCGAGTGGTGAGAACGGCGTTGTGGAAGATGAGATGGTTCTGGTTCTGATTGCGATTGTACTGGTTGCAACACGGGAACAGCTGAAGCTGATAGAGACTGGGGTATCATGGGCCAAGGCCTTTATCGTACATCGTATATCGTAAATTGCAATTGATATGGTTATTTGAGGTCACTTCCCTATGAGGCGCACAAGAATAGCACTATTTTTAAAAATATTTCAATAAATAATTTATTTGTCGCGATCACGTAGTGTATGAATGATGAGGTAAGTGATCACTGATTGGCGTATTGGTGTTCTTCATAGATCTTGATTTTGCGTTTTTTATCTTTTTTGATCCATCTTTTGATCCGTTGTGAAAAAAACGACCGCTGAACAGTTACTTAACGGAATATGGCTGGATCCTTATGGAATCGGCACACACTTTGCAGCTTTCGAATAGAGACACACAAACGACAAAAATTTGTGCTTCGGTGTTGAGAATAAGCGAGGAATAGCTAGTGATACAACGTGCTGAAAAAAAGAGTGATCCTGCTGTGGCGGTCTTGCGTGAAAAGGCGCAATGCAGTGTGTTATGGCGTAATGAAACGAACAGACCGTACATTAATTTGGAATTATATCGTGAGCGTGTGCGACAGAAATATGCCCTGAATGCGCCCCACTTATCGGCTCGATGCGCTACGGATCACGATACCATCATCACTCACGACGTTCCTGACGCTCCTGCGCAACGGCTGACGCAGTTTACCGAACTGGAGACGGCGTTGGCGGAAACCAATGCCGGATTACGTCAGCGTTTGGATGAGGCGTACCGAGCATTGAGTGTTTCGGATGCTGAGCGCAAAAGTGCGTCAGTATCAGAAAGAATGATCAGCGAAAAAATGACGCGCTTACTGGCACATTTACCCATTGGGGTGATTGAGTTGGATTGCCGCGGTGTGGTGACTGACGTAAATCTGGCTGCCGAATCTTTATTGGCTACGGTGGTGCTGTATCGCCCTTGGTATGAGGTGGCGGCTGAGGCGTTTTCCCCAAAAAGGGGCGATGGGTCTGAAATTTCTTTAAAAAATGGTCGTTTGGCGCATGTTCAGACCCAAAGTTTACCGGATCGACGTGGGCAGTTGATTCTCATTCACGATCAAACCAACACACGAGCATTGCAGACGCGATTGGCTCGCCATGAACGTTTGGCGGCCTTGGGGCGTACTGCTGCAACCTTGGCGCACCAGGTGCGCACACCCTTGTGTGGCGCTTTGTTATACGTTTCTCAGGTGTTGAGCATGGCGGATGTACCGCTTGCTGCACAACAACGCTTACGCAAAGCGCAAAGCCGATTGCACCATTTGGAACGCCAAGTGAAACAAATTCTGCTTTTGTCTCGTGGGGAGATTGCATTAAGCGATCGTGTGACGCTCAGTGATTTTTTTACAACGGTGGCTTCGGCTGTTGCTCCTTTACAGGAGCAATCGGGAGTGTCTATTCGCTTGCATAGCCCCGACGATACCGCTGAACCTCTGCTGTGCCATCAAGAAGCTTTAGTGGGATGTGTGTTGAATGTGCTTGAAAATGCTGTGGCGGCCTGCGATGAGGATGCTGCGATTGATGTAACGGGGTGGGTGTGTACTGACAGCGCTTCGGAAATCGGTGATCAGAAAAAGGGACCGGTTTCGACGCTGCACATTGAGGTGCGAGATAGTGGTTGCGGTATGGATGAAACCACGTGCTCGCAGATTGTGGAACCGTTTTTTACAACCCGACCTGATGGAACGGGATTGGGGCTGAGTGTGGTGCGTATGGTGGTTGCCGCACATCAAGGCGAGCTGAACATTCAGTCTGAACCGGGGCTAGGAACGACGGTGACGATCGTCTTACCGTTAACACCGCAGCCGTCGACATCGCAGCCGTTGGCGCCGTAGGCCGCTGATGTGTTGAGGAATGAGCTGAGGACTGAATAGATACGGTTGTTGATGGTTGATGGTTGATGTGTTTGGCGCGTTCGAGCCCATACCAAATCGGAGAGTACAACATGACAAGTCGAGATTTGACACCGAGCACACGCGCGTCAATTTTGGTGGTTGAGGACGATCACGCGTTGCGTGAGGCTTTGCTGGATACCTTACAGCTCGCTGGTTTTGACGGCATGGCCGCTCGAAACGGTATGGAAGCATTGTCATTGATGTCTCAATTTGGTTTTAAGTTGGTGCTCAGTGATTTGCATATGCCCAAGTTGGATGGCCTGCGTTTGGTGCCAAAAATTTTAGCGAAAAAACCATTTCTGCCGATTATCTTAATGACCGCATACGGTTCAGTGGAAAAAGCCGTCGAAGCCATTAAATTAGGCGCTACTGATTTCATCACCAAGCCGTTTGACGCGGAAGATTTAGTGGAAAAAATCCGTCAGTACGTGCAGCCGAATTCGACCTCAGCGGATTTGACGCCACCCGATTCACTGGAAATGGCGTGGTCGACAGAGACCCAAAGTCCAATCATGAAAAAATTGTATCGATTTGCGAATAAAGTGGCTGCCTCGGATGTGTCGGTGTTGATAACAGGGGCGAGTGGCACGGGTAAAGAGGGTCTGTCCCGCTACATTCAGGCGCATTCGCGACGTTGCAATGCGCCTTTTGTGGCCATTAACTGCGCCGCTATTCCTGAAAATATGTTGGAAGCGATGCTGTTTGGGTATGAAAAGGGGGCCTTCACAGGTGCCCTCAGTGCATCACCGGGTAAATTTGAGCAAGCCAATGGCGGTGCCTTGCTGTTGGATGAAATCACGGAAATGCCGGTGATGTTGCAAGCCAAATTACTGCGGGTGTTGCAGGAGCGTGAGGTGGAGCGCTTGGGTGGAAAGAAGACCATTGCTCTGGATGTGCGTGTCATTGCGACGAGTAATCGCTGTTTGCGCGATGCGGTGGCGCAGGGGCGATTTCGTGAAGATTTGTTTTACCGTTTGAATGTGTTTCCGTTGGAAATGCCGAGTTTGAAAGCACGACGGGAAGACCTGATTTCGCTGGCGCGTTTTCTGCTGCGTAAACACAGCATCGGTGATGCGCCGGGTTTATCGCCCGAAGCGTGTGAACGTTTATTGGCGTACGATTGGCCGGGCAATATTCGTGAATTGGAGAACGTGATTCAGCGCGCCATTGTGTTGGCAGAAGGTGGTGAAATCAGTCCAGAAGCGCTCATGATCGACAGTGTGGATGTGGGTATTTCACATCCCCTGGAAACGCCATCCAAGGCGTCGTTATCGGCAGAAGCTGAGACGGGTGCGGCAGTGAGCGGTGAGGATCGTCCCTCGACGGAGGGTGCTTTGGAAGACGGACTGCGCCAGCAAGAAAATCATTTAATCATTGAAGCGTTGCGTTGTACGGCGGGAAACCGCAAGGCGGCAGCGGAGCGTCTGGGGATCAGTACACGGACATTACGGTATAAATTAGCGCGCATTCGTGCGTCAGGACTGAATATTAATGACTTACTGGAAGCCTAAACGATGAGCATGAACGTGGAAATGGCGCGATTGTTGGCGGATATGCGGCAGTTGCGAGAAATGGCAGTACGCAATGATGTGCTCCCGGAGCGGGATCGAATCACGTCGGTGGGTACAGCGCAGCCGGAAGCCGTTGCCTTCACCGATGTGTTGGGTGCGGCGATTCACAAGGTCAATGACTTGCAGCAAGAGTCAGCGGCTTTGAAAACCGCATTTACACACGAAGAGCCGGGTGTCGATTTGACGGCGGTGATGGTGGCGAGCCAAAAAGCGTCTTTGGCCACGACGGCAGCTATACAAGTTCGAAATAAGTTTGTTCAGGCTTATGAAGAAATCATGAAAATGCCCATTTAGCGTGGCTGGGCGCGTCATTCCTGCATAGAGTAACAGTAAGATGAGGTTGTGTTTATGGCAGACGCATCAGTTGATGCCGAATCCGGTACGCTCATAGAGGGGTTTTCCAACCTGCCTGTGCTGCGCCAAATTGGTTTGATGATTGGCTTAGCCGCCAGTATTGCCACCGGATTTGGTGTTGTGCTCTGGTCTCAGGAACCCGATTATCGGCCATTGTATACGGACATCAGTAATCAAGACGCCAACCAGGTGATCAGTATTCTCACGGCGGAAGACATTAAATTTAAAGTGGATACGGATCAAGGCATTGTGATGGTGGATGCCAGTCGTATTCACGATGCCCGGTTGCGTTTAGCGGCAGCTGGGCTTTCCATCGGTGCGGGTGCGGGGTATGAATTGTTGGACCAAACGTCGGCATTGGGTACCAGCCAATTTATGGAAAAAGCGCGGTATCAGCGTAGTTTGGAGGGGGAGTTGGCGCGAACCATTGCCAGTCTACGCTCGGTTAAGCATGCACGGGTTCATTTGGGCCTGCCCAAGCGATCGGTGTTTATTACAGATCGGCGGCAGCCACGTGCGTCTGTGTTGGTGGATTTGTATCCTGGTGATGCCTTAACGAAGGGGCAGGTTGCCTCGATTGTGCATTTGGTGGCGTCTTCCATCCCCGAGTTGGCTGCGAAGAGTGTCACGGTGGTGGATCAGCAAGGCACACTGTTGTCTGAATCGGATGGGGATACGGATATCGCTCTGGCCAGTAAGCAATACGATTTTACCCGGAATGTGGAGAAGAAATACATTTCCAGTATTGCCAATATTCTGGAACCCTTGGTGGGGAAAGATGCGTTTAAAGTAGAGGTAACGGCAGACGTGGATTTTACGCGTCAGGAACAAACGTCGGAATCGTTTAATCCCGATTTGCCTGCTGTGCGCAGTGAGCAGGTGTTTGAAGAGGAGAAAGCGATGACGGGGATGGGGGGCCCGCCCGGCGCGGTGTCGAATCAGCCACCCGCAGCGGGTCAAGCGCCCGAACAAAACGCGAACGGCAATTTGGGCCAGAATGCGGGTCAAACTGCGGGACAAGCGAATCCCAATCGACGTCGGCAATCCGTGAAAAATTATGAGTTGGATCGCACCATCAGCTATACCCAAAATTCGGTAGGCCGAGTACGACGTTTGAGTGTGGCGGTGGTGTTGGATGATTTACCGTCGAGCGTTTCCAAGGTGGCGCCGACGGAGGATTCGCAAGCGGCTCAGGACGCCGATGTGAAAACGGCATCAGCGACTGCTGCGCGCACACCGATTCCACCCCTCATGATGGAAAACATTACGCAGTTGGTGAAGGATGCGGTGGGTTACGATCCACAGCGCGGTGATCGGGTGGTGGTGCTGAATCAGGTCTTTATGGCGCCCGAAGATGTGGTGCCGGAAGTGGCGCCGGAACAGCCGTTCTACCGAGCGGAATGGTTTATGCCCTGGATGAAAAAAATAGTGGGTTGGTTGGTGGCGTTGATCATTATGTTTGGTGTATTGCGCCCCATTTTGAAAAACTTGTCTGCGTTCAGTGAATCCACGCGATCGCTGGACATGGCGATGCCCGAATTGCCATCTTTGGATGCACCTGAAACGACGATTTCTCAAAAGGAGATTTTATTGCCTGGACCAGCAGAAAGCTACGAAGCACAATTAAACGCGGTGAAATCCATGGTGGCGGAAGATCCGCGACGCGTGGCTCAAGTGGTTAAGAATTGGCTGTCTGAAGGCTAGTATTAAACGAGATGCGGATGGTGATGGCGAGTATGTGCTGATATGGCGGATGAAAATAAAAGTGACAAAAGCAAACCCTTGACCATTGATCCGGCAGAGCGAGCGGGCATTTTGCTGATGTCGCTGGGGGAAGCCGATGCAGCTGAAGTGCTGAAACACATGGGACCGAAGGAAGTGCAGCGCATTGGCACGGCCATGGCGACATTGAAAAATGTAACGCGGGCGCATGTGGAAACGGTGTTGGGTGGTTTTATTGATACGGTGTGTGATCAAACCAATTTAGGCGTGGGTGCGGAAGGGTATATCCGAAACATGCTGGTGACCGCCCTGGGGGAAGAAAAGGCCGGTGGTCTCGTGGATCGTATTTTAATGGGAGGCAGTACCTCTGGATTGGATACCTTAAAATGGATGGATGCGCGATCGGTGGCCGATTTGATCCGGTATGAGCATCCGCAAATACAAGCGATTGTGATTGCGTATTTGGATCCCGATCAGTCCGCTGAAGTGCTGCAGATGTTGGATGAAAAAGTACGGCTCGATATCATGATGCGGATTGCTTCCATTGAATCGATTCAGCCGCAGGCGCTGCAAGAACTCAATGATATTCTTGAAAAACAGTTTGCGTCGACCACGAATAAGCAAAAAGCCAATATGGGTGGGGTGAAGTGCGCGGCGGATATTATGAATTTTTTGGATACGTCTACGGAATCTCAGCTCATTGAAATGATCAAAGAACAAGACGAAGATTTGGCGCAACAAATGCAGGATATGATGTTTGTGTTTGATAATCTACAAGATGTGGACGATCGGGGCATTCAAGCCTTGTTACGTGAAGTGACCAGTGAGACCTTGATTTTGGCGCTCAAAGGCGCGGATGAAATTATTAAAGAGAAAATATTCAGTAATATGTCCAGTCGTGCGGCGGATTTGTTGCGAGATGATTTGGAGGCGAAAGGACCCGTGCGGGTCAGTGAGGTTGAAGGCGCACAGAAAGAGATCATAGCGGTCGCTCGTCGTATGGCTGAGGCTGGCGAAATTGTGTTAGGCGGTAAGGGTGGTGAGGAAATGATTTAGTGGCTGAATCAAAACATCTGCTGGATGGGGAACGTGTTGAATCCGTAACATTTCCTGAAATCAATGACGCGGGTAACGCGATAGACTTGGCGCATCAACACAAAGTGTGGGATATCACGCCAGAGCAATTACGACAATTGCGCTTGCCCACCGCCGAAGAGATTCAGGCGATACGGGAAGCCGCGCAGCAGGAAGGTCAACAAGCGGGTTATCAGGCAGGATATGCGGCGGGGGAAAAAGCGGGTTATGCATCTGGCGCTAAGCAGGTTCAGCAGGAAGTACAGCGATTGAGTCGTGTGTTCGCGGCCTTGGCGCAACCCCTAGCGCAACAAGAAGCGCAGATCAGCACATTGATGGCCGACATTTTGACGCAGGCTTTGACGGCGTTGGTGAAGCGTGAATTGTGTTTGGATCCGCGCAGCGTTCGAGCGGTCGTCGATGAAGCGCTGAATACCTTGAATTACGCGTCTGGCCCCATTCGGATCAAGTTAAATCCCTCAGATGTGGCGTTGTATCAAGCGGAACCGGATAGCATGACGCCGTCGGAGCTGGTTCAGATTGTGGCGGATGCGTCGATCAGCGTCGGTGGGTGTGTGGTTGAAACAACGACTTGCGAAGTGGACGCGCGCTTGGAGTCGCGTATTGGGCAGTTGCTGGAAACGTTTTCGAACATAAATAAAGATCTGGACTTGAGCAACCATGACGGGGGTGAGCTTGAGGCATGATCCCCACATTTAAACCTGTAAAAGATCGTATTCAAGCGCGTTTGGAACGCTGTCGCACACAGTTGACGCCACCGAACGTACACGTCATTGGTCGCTTGGTGAAGACCGTGGGCTTGACGCTGGATGCAACGGGGTTGCAGCGTTTACCGGTCGGGGCGCGGTGTTTAATCTGTGATGATCACGGGGGGAAATTGCAAGCGGAAATTGTGGGCTTCACGGGTGAGGTGTCTCACTTAATGCCATTGGAGTCGATTTATGAAATTTCACCCAGTGCGCGGGTGTATCCATTGCCTCAAAAAGCGATGCTGGCGATATCCAATGCGGTGATAGGCCGTGTGCTGAATGGAAAAGGCGAGCCCTTGGATCAGAAAGGCCCTTTGCAGGCGGATTGCCCCATCACGGTCAATCCGGCTCCGATAAATCCGCTGGCCCGGGCGGG
>JARRRL010000058.1:0-22111 GCA_037380725.1 Gammaproteobacteria bacterium
CTCGTTAGCTCAACGAGCCCTGCATCCAGCATCGAAGGCAAATACCCGATCCCTGTGAGTTCATTAATATCAGCCAGTTTGCTCTTGAGGGCGGTCGATGTAACAAACAACGTGTTGGAAAGAACCGGTATACCAGCTCCAGCCACCACGCCCCTGATGCGGTGCAAGACCATAAACATCAGCAGCCACAACGTAAGGTTCGGTTTTGTAGGTAGCAACCGCCTCGGCGCTTAAACTGTGGTTAATGGGATTAATTAAACTCACCAATTCCCAGGCGCGCGCGCTGTCTCCCAGTTCAGCAAAGGCCATCGCCGCCCACACGGCAGCGTGGGTGTACTGCCCACCATTCTCACGCACACCCGGCACATAGCCTTTGATGTAACCCGGTTCTAAGCTCGATTTATCAAAGGGCGGATCCAACAAGCGCACAAAACCCGGATCGCGCATCACCAAGTGCTTATCCAACGCATCCATGGCCTGGCGTGAACGCACTTTGTCACCAGCGCCGGACAACACAGACCAGCTTTGACAAATCGAATCAATACGACACTCCTCATTGCTTGCTGATCCGAGCGGTGCGCCATCATCAAACCATGCACGCTTATACCAGTCGCCATCCCAAGCGTGTTGTTCAAGATTGCTACACAATGCCTCGGCTTGTTGCTGGCAGCGCTCGGAGAACGCGGGATCCTGATGGGCAAGGGCAACTTCGGCGAAGGAAATAAGCACTTTATAGAGAAAGAAACCAAGCCAAACACTCTCCCCTTTCCCATGGATACCGACCAAACTCATGCCGTCATTCCAGTCGCCAGAGCCCATTAATGGTAGACCGTGTTCGCCGAAACGCAGGCCGTGCTCAATCGCCTGACAGCAGTGTTCATACAGACTCGAAACTTGCGGCGAGCAACCGGGCACATCGTAATAGGATTCTTCATCCGGATTGAGCATGCGCCCATCGAGGTAATGCAGCGACTCATTCAGCACCTCAACATCGCCCGTGCTTTGCACATAACGACAAGTTGCCAGTGGCAACCACAAAAAATCATCAGAACAGCGGGTGCGCACGCCCCTTCCTGATGGTGGATGCCACCAATGTTGCACATCGCCTTCGACGTACTGATGTTGCCCACACAACAGAATTTGCGCCCGCAACAACTCAGGTTGGCTGTGCACCAAAGCCATCGCATCTTGCAATTGATCACGAAAACCGTATGCACCACCAGATTGATAAAAACCACTGCGTGCCCACAGCCTGGAAGCCAGCGTCTGGTAAACCAACCAACCGTTGGCCATGACATTCAGCGCCGCATCCGGTGTTTCAATTTGCACGGCACTGAGGGTATGACGCCAATAGTGTTTGACACGTGCCAGGGCGGCGCTCGCCGTTCCGGGTATGCGCAAGCGCTTGGCCAAAGCACTGGCATGCGCGTGATCACGCCCAGCGCCAAGACGAAAAATAATTTCACGCTCTTCACCGGCAGCCAGCGTAAAACTAACCTGTAGAGCGCCGCACGGATCCAAGGCCGCACCCACGCGACCGGATAAATGGATGCGCGTCATCGCATCGGGGTTTGCCAACGAACCATTGCGCCCGAGAAATTCGCAGCGATCACCACTTAGGGTACGCGATAAATCGTCGACATCAAAGAACGCCACCCGTCCCGCAAAATCCGTGTTGTAGTCATTGCAAGCAAACAGCGCGCCACTGGCAGCATCAATATGCGTGACGACATGCATGGCGGTTTTGGTGCGTAAATCCCCTAATACCCATTCGACATAACCGGTTGCGGATAACTCACGCACGCTGCCAGAATCATTCCGCACTCGCAATACGCTATATTTAACCGGCTCTTCCAGATCCACAAATACACTCAGCGTTGAGTGGATATGCTCGGCGCTGCTGTACTCGAAAACGCTGTAACCAAAACCATGACGGGTCTGATAAGTATTCGAATTGGTGCCTGAATTGGTGCCTGAACCAGCGCCTGAGTTGACGCGAGAATTGCTACAGGGCTGTGCGGTGGGCGACCAAAACTCACCACTGATTTCATCACGCAAATATATCGCTTCTCCACCGGTGGCACCAACGGGATCGTCACTCCAGGGCGTAAGCCGGAATTCATGCGCGTTTTCGCTCCAACTGTACGCCACCCCGCTTTCGCTCACCACAGTGCCAAAACCTGGATTAGCGATGACATTCACCCAGGGGGTAGGTGTCAATGATGCCGCCGAGGTGGTAATGATGTATTCCGTACCATCGGCACTGAATCCACCCAATGGATTAGCCAGTATTAACGGCGGCTTTTGCAGGGGGGGATGCTGTCGCTTCGAACGGACGTTTATCGCCACAGATCGTGCCAAGGTGTTTGTCACCAGTCTCGCCACTCGGGTATTCGCCAAGCTGCGGCGGGTGAGCTGTTCCATCAAGGAACCCGCACTATCCACAATAATAATTCGCGCGGCAGCCTGCAGCAAAATCCGATCTTCCAGAGAAATCTGTTCGGCAAATCGTACGAAAACACCACCGGGACGATCCATCGTAGACGCATCGCTGTCGCTGGCGATGAGACCCATAATTTGATCTTGCAACTGCTGCCGGTAGCCAATGTGATTTTCATTCCAAATCAGCAGATCAACCTTCAGCCCTTTTAAGCGCCAGTAGGCATGACACTGAATGAGTTGGCGCGCGTAATCCAAACCTTTAATATCGGTAATTTTCAACAACACAATCGGCAAATCACCCGAAATAGCATAACCCCACAAACCGGACTGCCCGCGACGGTTCTGGATCAACACACTGGGATCAGCACGTAATGTCGCAGTGGCGTAAATCACCGCGCTGGCAAGCCGTCGATACCACTGCGCTTCCAACTGCTGCGCATTAATTTGCCGCAAAATCACGCCGCTGTGCGTGCCAGCTAAATCCACCACCCGATCCGTCAGATGCCGATCCTGGTAACGCTCAATCAAGGTCATACACGCCTGTCTACTGTCTGCTGCACCGAAAATCAAATCAATCGTCACCGACTGCCTCGGTTCCAGCACCACAGCACACCGAATGGCGACGAGTGGATCGAGTACTGAGCCCTGAGTACCCGATAGGGGCGCAGTATCAATCATGGCCTGGGGGGCGGCACTTGTACGGCCACGCCCGATAAAACGCATTCGATCGGTTTCAAAAGACACGTCGCCAACAGCGCTGCCGTTGAAGCCCATAAGGTGAAACAGCCACGGTGTTTTTTCCTCGATTGAGCGCGGGCGTCGACTGCACAGAATCGCATTTTCGGTATCCAAAATTTCGGTCTGCACAAACAATTTCCCAAATGACGTTTGCATGGCATCCGCTTCAGGGGAAGACAGCACAACCTCAGCACAACTGGTCAGTTCAATCGTTTTCGTAGTCTGCGCGTGATTACTGAGCCGCACCCGGCGCAACTCAATATCGTCTTCCGGTGAGATCACGATAACCGTGTAGGTCTCAATGTTCCCATCGCGACGACGAAATTCAGCGCGACCTTCGGAAAACAGAGCCGCATAACTGTCGGCTGGTTTAGCGGTGGGTTGATGAGCCGCTGACCAGTAGACAGCATTGCTCAGATCACGCAGATAAATAAAAGTACCCCAATTATCACAGACACTGTCTTCGCGCCAACGGCTCAGCGCTAAACCCCGCCAACGACTGTACCCACCACCGGCATTGGTCACCATCACTTGATAGCGTCCGTTCGACAACAATTGCACTTCTGGCGTCGGGGTTCCAGCGTCAATGGGTGCATTCAGAGACGCTTCCAACTCATCGGTAAAAGCGTTCCCCTCTGAATGATCCGCGATACAGGTTTCCTGTACCCGCGTTTTCGGAATTCGTTCCTGCAACAATAACAGCGTGGCCTGCAAGGCGGGATCAGAGACAAAGCGCCTTTGCATCGGCTGTTGTAATAACAGATGGCTCAGCGACAACAAGACCATACCCTGATGGTGTGCCATATAAGAATACACGACGGTGTGCGTTTGATCGTGCAGTAAACGGCCCGGACTGTAGTCAATCGCCTCGTAAAACCCAAAGCGACCTTCAAACCCCTCGCTGGATAACTGCTGCAAATTCTGACAAGCCTGTTCAGGTGCGATCATTAAGGCCAACGCTGAGGCGTAAGGTGCGACCACAGACGCTTCGGCAAGCCCACGCTTTAAACCCAGACCCGGAACGCCAAAGGCGTGATATTGATAATTCAAATTCGCATCGACAATATTGTATCCTGACTCCGATACGCCCCAGGGCAAACCACGCTGTTTGCCGTAAGCAATGTGCCGAGTCACCGCCGCACGGCAACTCTGTTCCAACAGGGAGCAATCATACAAAGGCATAACCAACAGCGGCATCAGATATTCAAACATCGAGCCACTCCAGGACACCAGCACCGGTTCCCCGCCCACTTTCGTCAATACGCGCCCCAGCGCAAACCAACTCTCTTGCGGCAGCTTACCCTGAGCGATCGCTACGAAGTTACACAGCCGCGCCTCGGAAGCTAATAAATCGTAATAGCTCGTATCACAACGACACTCATCGACGTTATACCCCACCGCCAATAAGTGTCGCGATCGGTCGTATAAAAATTCATACTCCACGGTGGCAAAAGCGCCAGCCTGTTGCGCCAAACGGTGAGCCGTAGCGATGCGATCCTCAATCCGCACCCGACCGGCTTCAAGTCGACGGCGCAGCTCAAGCATATCGCCACTGGGCTGCTCAATCATCAGTCGATCTATGACCGCAAACCAGTGTGACATACTTTGTTGCAGCTCAGATAATGTGGGTATGTCATCGAAGGTGGGTAATTCTTTAAATGCCAGCACCGTTTGCATGGCGCTTGACATGGCACTTGACATAGCACTTGACATAGCGCCAGGCGTGGTATTCGGCGTGTGGCTCATCGTGAGCCATGGTGCAATAGACAGCAAATCGTCAAGCCCGTCCTGTGCCTGTGCCGCCACAGCTTGCAGCCACCGGGTAGCCTCAAGGATTTTTTCATCAGCACGTTGAGCAAAAACAGTCGGACCACCCACCGCCACCGATGCGGCACGCGTCGCATCGCTGCCAGACCCATCCCGATTTCTGGCTTCTGTGGATCCGTTTTCAGGCCCCGAACACGTCCGATCCAGGTTGACAGCAGCCAATGCCAGGCTGGTGGAAACCTGTGTAATTTGCTGCAAATAAGAAAAAATACCCGACAAGGTGATGGGCTGTAATGTAACAGCAGCCTCAAGCAATAACTGCAGTTTCGCCAACTCCTTCGGATTAAAAACAGTTTTAACACGCTCATACCGAATCGATTGCTGGCTTTCATCCGCAGCAATGCCCGGATCAAGACTCGAACTACGAGGCGGATCCAGGGCAATCAGCGCAGCCGTAACCGCTTCTTGCAACACGCCTACACTGTCAACTAAACCATCAAATATCCGTGGCGATAGAATTGCTTGAGTTGGCAACTCCAGCAAAGCAGCGCGTAGCGTCAGTAAATGTCCGGCGAGGTTACCACTGTCCACCGAAGAAATATAACGCGGTGGCAAGGGCTGTAAGGTTTCGGTGTCGTACCAATTAAAAAAATGTCCCTGATAACGCTCCAGCTTATTGAGCGTCGCAAAAGTGTCGGTACAGCGTTTAAGTAAAGCGCCGATCGAGATATAGCCAAAATCAGCCGCACTGACATTGGCCAGTAAAGACAAGCCGATATTCGTCGGCGAAGTGCGATGGGCCTCCTTCGGTCCAGGGTGTTCTTGAAAATTATCGGGCGGTAGCCAATGGTTTCTGGCGCTAACAAAACAGTCGAAAAACGACCACGTTTTACGCGCAATTCTGCGCAAATAGAGCAGCTGCCCGTCGCGGAATGTATGCGTGTGCCGCATCAGAGGCTTACTGAACCACCATGAAAAAAACGGCGCTAATAACCACATGGCGGCAACGGGCATGACCCCTATCAACACAGCCAACTCACTAAACCCACTGGCTAGCGTAACACTAAGCGCCGCCGCAGGCGCGATCCACATGGCGCGATAGGCGGCAACAATAGGGTCACGGTCAAGCACATTCTTAGCGACACGGTAATCGGGATGGCTAGCTTCAGGGCAGGATTTATCACTGACGACCTGCCACTCAAGCAAGCGTTTACGCGTTACTAATACACGTAACGTAGTACGCAGAATTGCCGACAGGTTGATCCAAGCCTCAAACGGCAGACAGGCCAAACGAAACAGTGAAAGCGTCAGATTCTGTCGCGCCGACCTCAATATGCTTACCAAATGCCGACGATAAAGCACCTCCTGCGGTCGGCGCAATGCATCGACCACACCCGCCAATATGGGAGGAATGAGTGCAATCGCGAGCACGACCAAGGTCCAGCGCCACGGCTGAGAAAACCCAAACCAACCGACCAATAACAAGATCGTAAACACAATGGGCAACAGGCTGCGGCGGAGATTATCCAAAATTTTCCATTGCGATAACATCGACAAGGGATTGCGCTCGTTATGCCCTTCAGCATTTGGCACCTTAGGAAATAGCCAATTCACGATTTGCCAATCACCTCGCACCCAACGTTGCTGCCGTGCAATGTCGGTCAGATAGCGGGCGGGATACTCCTCATACAACTGAACGTCACTCAACAGCCCGGAACGCGCGTAACACCCCTCAAGCAAATCATGACTGAGAATCCGGTTTTCCGGAAAACGCTTATCGAGCACATATTCAAAAGCATCGATATCGTAAATACCTTTGCCAACAAATGACCCCTCGGCAAATAGATCCTGATAAATATCCGAGATGGATCGGGTATATGGATCAATGCCGGGCTCATTGCCACACAACTGCGCATAGCGAGAACGATTCGCACCCGACAAGCTGGCGGCCATTCGTGGCTGCAGAATACCGTAGCCACCCACAACACGCCGACACCGGTGATCATAACGCGGACGGTTGAGCGGATGCGCCATGGTGGCGACAAACTGCTGTGCCGAATCTCTGGGTAGCTCGGTATCCGTATCCAGAGTGATGATGTATTTCACGTCGGACAGCAGCGATACATTACCACGTATTGTGCTGAATCGGTTCCAGCCAGCCCCCCGCAGCGCCGCATTGAGTTCCATCAGCTTCCCACGCTTGCGCTCGTAACCCATCCACTGGCTTTCCTTTGGATTCCAGCGGCGAGGACGGTGCAATAGAAAAAAGCGATTGTTATTTATTTGGTCATTTATGTGGTCATTTTTGTGCTTGTTATGCTTATGCTGGATGTGGTTTTTCTGATCCGGGTTTTCAGTACTGCCGCTGATCGGGTATTTCCGATTCAGTCGCTCAATCCCATGGCAAGCCAGCGCCAGCAGCGACTCATCTTGCGGCAAGGTCTCGACGTTCGCATCACAAAAATCCGAGAGCAGCGCAAAATTCAAATAGTCATCCCGACAACCAAGAAAACGCACTTCTAGGGCTTCAACTAAATCCGCAATATTCTGCGCACTGTGAAGCATACAGGGAATGACCACCAGCGTGCGCATGTCCGCTGGCAGTCCCTGCGAATAATCCATACGTGGCAATAACTTCGGTTTCACCGTCAAGGTAATGAGCCAATTTACCAAGGCCGACCCCAATTGACTGAACGCCAATATCACCACTATGCTCAGCATCGCCAAGCACCCATAAGTCACACCTTGACGATACAACGGTATCAACAACACACTACTGCAAAGCATCGTCAATAGCAGTATCGCACCCAAATAAACCAATAACGGCGCGCGGCGCAAACAGCGACGTATTCGCTCAGAAGCCGATAATTGAACACCCAACATCGCTTCCAAGATCGGTCGCCCTTGATCGATCAGATAATAACCAACGTGGGCCGTATGATCGTGAATACCGTTTTTTTCTGCACCTGACTGCGCCAGATTCATGGCGGTCTGCGCCACATTGATTTCGGTCTGCGCCAGCATCGATTTATATCCCACGCAATGCTTAGCCATTCCGTCAACGACCTGTCGGTAGCGATCGCGGGAGGAGAAATCCATCGACGAATAGACGCCACCTTGATCCTGGCTCAACACCTTCTCGACCAAGCTAACGGCTTCGATAAATTCACGCCAGTCGATGGCACCTAAAAATCGCAGACTGCCAATGGTATTGCTGACGGTCACTTGATCTGCGGCCTGCCGTTGATTTTCCGATAAGACCAATTGTTCGATGGTCAAACTGGATTCAGCCAATCGCTGTTTCATCCAAGTCAATGGCAACGCCAATGCCGATCCGTGCCCCTTCAGACAACGTTCCAATTCAGCAACAAATGCGCTCACCATCGGCGGGCGCGAACGCACCATGTCGGCGATAATCAGAATCAGACTTTTGGGATCCTTTTCAGCAACCTCAATCATCCGGTTCGCCCACGTTTGAGCCAGATTTACGTTCATTCTGGCATCGGCGATACGTACGCTGACGCGGCGTAAGTTTTCGATCATTGCCAAACGCAGCATGATCGGAATCGCCCATAATTCGCCCAACAAAAGAGGGGTAACACTTTGATAAGAAACAATAAAGCGCATCAACACGTCACGATCAATACGACCATCCCCGTGAGAAATCATTTCCAGAGCCAGGTCATAAACTCGCGGCAATCCGATAGACGGCCCTTTCGCCAAGCGTGGCAACTCACGACTGTAATGCTTTGGCAAATGTCGTCTGGCAATACGCACTTGCTCATCGATCAAATAAAAATTATCCAACAACCATTCCCCGGCGGGAACGATCGGTAATTTATTTTTCACGGCCTCCGTTAACAGTGCGTGTGTTCCAATTAAGCAACGCTCATTCTCTTGCAGGCGGGACAACAAGCGATTCTGATGTTCCAGTTCGCCCAGGGTATGTTTCATTGCTAAATACTTGGCGTGCTGCTCCATTTGCTCAGCACAAAACAGTTCATCGCGCAAGGGCATTTCACCGCTGACCGGGTCAGTCGACGAAGACGAGCCATTCCAGCGATTAAAACAGTCCGTTTCTCGCCATAGATGACTGAGGTATGCCTTAACATTTTTTAAAATCGACACCGTACGTAAGCTCACTGTATTGATCCACATCGAAATTGTTTAATTCCAGGGTTTATTCCAAGCTTAAGGTAAATACCACCACTTTCGATTATAAGAGAATAGATTTTATTATTGAATGCAAGCATCGCAAGCCCGACAGTGAAAGTCGGGGTTTCAAAATTTAGACTATTGTTACCGATAGCCAATGTCACAGATAGCCTAGGTAGGAATGTGTGCAAGGAATTAGCACGACATATTCGCGCACGATCATTGATCTGAATGCATGTCTAAGTGATAGCAGGTAGAACGGTAGGCTACCTCAAAATACGTCCCACGTTCAGTGCGCTAGCGCACACAGAACAGCAAATTTGACCGCATAATGATCACTCAAATACCACATTAAAAACAGTTCTGTCGCAAACGCTCATCGTCTAGAGTACACTAACCGATCACACACGCGAAAAAAAGAAATCAATTTGCAAAGATTGAAGGTATGGACTCGAATGCAGCACTCAACTGGATTGAGCAACGAGAAAAACGCCAAATTATATCACGGTACTGAATCAGTTACAGCGGATATCCCTTATGCGGATAAAAACTATCTACTCGATGCATTACCCGAGTACGTACAAAAGCGCTTACTACCGAACCTGGAATTAGTCAAATTGCCTCGGGGAATGGTGCTATACGAACCAGGCGATACCTTGAAGTCTGTCTATTTCCCGACGAATTGTATCCTCTCAATGCTCTATGTCATGGAGGATGGGGCTTCAGCGGAAATTTCAGTGGTGGGCAATGAAGGCATGCTGGGGGCGGCCTTGTTTCTAGGTGGCGAAAGCACATCCAGTCGCGCCGTTGTGCAAAGCGCCGGTCAGAGCTATCGGATGGAAACAAAAGTGTTCAAGACTGAATTCAGTCGTCACACTGAAATGTTGCTGTTACTGTTGCGTTACACTCAGGCATTGATTACCCAAATGGCACAAACGGTTGCGTGTAATCGTCACCATACGATTGATCAGCAGCTGTGCCGATGGATGCTGTTGTCACTGGATCGTTCGTCAAGCAATCATTTGGTGATGACTCAGGAATTGATTGCCAATATATTGGGCGTACGCCGTGAGAGTATCACTGAATCCGCAGGAAAATTGCAAAAACTCGGCCTCATTTCCTACCATCGAGGACATATTGTCGTACTGGATCGAGCGGGATTAGAAAAGTTAAGCTGCGAATGCTATGCCGTTGTAAAAAAAGAAACAGATCGCCTTTTGCCCAGAAAAAAATGTTCAGAAAAAAACACCATTTCCCACCCTGGGGATACAGAAAAAACAGACATTATTCATGCTGACATGATTAATTTATAGTTAACTGTTCTTTTCGTCAATTGCTCAATCTCGTTTGTGCGCGCTCTTTATGAACGTGCTTTTTATGAATGTGCTTTTTATTTTAATACGATCCACTTGAGCATCCTATTAATTTATCGGCAATGGCTCCCGAAATATTGCAACCCAGACTGTGCTCCACCCACAGCCATTGACCATTCGGATTTACCTCTAAAAAGACAAACTCATCATCAGGGGTTAATATCATCCACGACAGTGATACGCAGCTCTAACTTTTTATTAATGTATTTTTGAACCTGAACGGGACAATTTTCAACCAAATTGGCTTTCTTATCGACTACGTCTCGACCGACAACCTGAGTAAAAACCGACCTATATGGCGCTACACAATATTTCTCATCGGAATACCGCTTTACCGTAGCATTAGCAATTTTTACTAATAAAAGGATCACTCTTGAAGGTTGCGTGACATAGCATGAACGGTTCAAGGCTTTGACAGCCAGTCGGTCGACATCACGATCTTGAGAGAGAAATTCCCGAAGAGACTCAGGATTCGTGCCAATCCATGTCTCTGGCACACGCAGCCCCACCTGATGCGCCAACAAAAGTTGCGTCGGTTTATCTTCTATTGAAGAAGACAAGGTATTAGGCCACCACAATTTATCTTTTAATACATTGTAGAACAATTTAATCAGCGACAAATTCTCAGAAGAGGCGTAACGGTGATACGGATTCCAAACCGATGTTACATCACGAAGCGAAAGCGGCGGCGATTGACCATCCGTTAACAGAATTGAAGCGCCACGCTCATTGGACAGCTCATATGAAACATGATATTTCCCACACTTGTAAGAGAAATCAAACAAGTAATGCGAATGGCCTTTTTCTTCTAGTTTCTCAGCAACAGCTTGATAATGGGGATCGCTCGAATGAGAAATAATTAACACAGTCACAATAATGAACACCGTACAGAAAAACAGATAACATCAGCACACACCAGGAGTCTATTTTAATAGAACAGCAATGACTCGCCCAGTACAGCCCTACTCGGATTCAATCATTCAAGCGATATTCATTTTCTGAATGCGTTCACAAAACGCATTCAGAAACAATGTGCTCAAAAGACTGTTTTAATCTGAATTAACTAGACATGCACTTCATCATCTGTCCAGGTATCATCTGTTACGTCATTACTCCATGTCGCTGTGGGAGAATTAACTCCGGGATGACTCGCAGTTTTAGTAATGTTATTATGAAAAGGAGCATCTTTTGAAAGATTAAAATGTAATGCGCTACTGGCACGACCGTCGCTCTTGCTTAAATTCAAGGCACTCACTTTTAGTAAACCCGACGCGCTTTTTAAAAAAGAAATAGCTGGTTTTATTTTTGAAAAAAATCCAAGATCTGCGCTGACAGCAACAGATTTTTCTGGTTTATCATTCAAATAATCTGCTTTTTTTGAGGCAAAATCAGATGTAGAAGCGGGATCTGGATTGATTTTAATACTCATTTTTATATCCTTTTCATTATTATAGGTGCAAAGATAAATGACATATTTTATAATGATTTAAATTTTCAACTGCACGTGCAATTCAGTCTTGCTTCTGCCTAAATCTTCACGTCAATTGCATTAAACGATCTACTTTCCTATCTTCTTCTCTACTGTACTGCCCCAGTAACAAACTGCATCGCCACAGTAACAAATTTTTTCATTTTCTTAATTGACGCCAAGTATTCATCGCGATGACATGATTGTCAACGATTTAATAATCAACCAAATCTTAGTTGAATTAAATATATTCACTCGTATCACATATGTGTACATTTCATACATATGTATACCTTTTGTTCTGTCTTCAAGGCAAGATATGATCAAATCCGGTGTAAATACCAAAGGTCAGAAGTTCTGAGATGCACCTCAGTAAACAGAGATTATTACTGGTGTAAATTTTAAAAATGGCAAGAAATGATCAAAAAATTAGACGAGCATAAGGTTACTGTCTAGTTGTCTTTTACATGCACCAAATTTGACTATAGTTCCATATTGATATCGTTTTAACCAAACGTAAACTCTCAAATTCGGATATCACAATGCCATAACACCTAGGCTCAAAGTCTTTTTCCTAGGCTCAGACAAGCCTCATCTTTGCCGTCTGAGGCAGATAACAACTTTTTAGAACAGTGCTAAAAACTGCTGCTCTTGATGCTACAATGGAAAATGAGGCTTTCAGCAAAATGAAGCTTCAAAACCTTCATGATAGAACTCACTTGAAGCAGTAAGGTGTAATGTCAAGTAATGTTAAGCATTAAGGCTATCATAAGCAATATTGAAGAAAGAATTCAAAAGTTTGCTACTATCAATGAGCGTATAGCAAGTCAAACTAACCTTTTAGCTTTGAATGCAACGATTGAGGCTGCCCGCGCTGGTGAAGCTGGCCGGGGTTTCTCGGTTGTCGCGTCAGAAGTTAAGAATCTAGCCACGCAGGCCGAGTCTAATTCCAAAGAACTTAGAACTGTTGTTCTTTCTGAAATACGCGATCAAACCGCTAATCTTCAAGAACAGTTCAATGAAAATGAATATAACCGCCTGTCTGAAATGTCGCTTACACTCGTCCAGCTCATTGTACGTAATCTCTATGAACGCACGGCGGATGTAAGATGGTGGGCAACGGATGATGCCTTTTACAAATGCCTTGATCATATCACGACTCAAACGGTTAGCAGCGGTGATCAATATGTGGTGGATGATATCTTCTGTGACCCAGCACATGACAATAAAATGGCTGCCGTCTATTCAACGGCTGTTCGTAAAGGTGGTGAAATACATGGCGAAGTTCTTGGCGTTCTGGGTGTATTTTTTGATTGGGATGAACAAGCAAGATGTATCGTAGAAGATGAGCCAAACTTAACAGATGATGAATGGGGTAGAACAACGGTTTTACTTCTAGATGGTGCAAAGCGAATCATAGCGGCCTCCGATAAAAAAGGGCTTCTTAGCGAGTTTGATCTTCATGACAACAGGAAAACCAAAGGCTATTATTTCAACAAAAAAATGGGTGGTATGGCGTTATAATCCAGCAGCCAAAAGAATGCTAAATCACCCTATGGACGCTCCATTTATTATTTGTTCATCCAGCCAAAACTTGACTGGATTTTGTTTTCGTTTGCTTTAAATGCTAAATTCTACCTGTAGACAACATAGACCTTTCCACATCCATTGCTCCCTCAGCAGCGCTTTGATCTGATCTTGGGTTTCCGCTATCCGCTAACACATCGCTTGCTGGAATCTGGTTCTGCCCTCCTCCGGTTTCAGCCAGATCTGAATTAGGTTTCACGCAGCATTTTTTAATGACAGCAAGCCCAGCCAGAGAAAAAACAACCGACCCCGCTACTGATGCAATAATAATAATTTTTCTTGAAGCGTTATCTTTCCCATCCGTATCGCTTGAGGCAGAATCTGAAGCCGGCGGAGACGGAGGGCTAAATTTTGGAGCCGGACAGGAACCCGGTTCATTTTTCTCTCCAAAGGCACCAAGAGAAATAGTAATCTCACTATCCAGCATAGTATTTAATAAACAGATTGAAGTTTTACCCTCTTTCATTAAAAACTCATGAAATTTCTCTACCTCCGTCGAATTCGCTATGGGAAGGGTATAACTTTTATTATAAGAAGCGGGGCCAAAAGTCGAAATCTGCATGTTATTCAAATCGTCTTGCGTAGCATATAGCGTAAGATTAATCATTCGATCTGGGCCACAGATGTTGAGAAGAAAACAAGCTGTTCCATAAATCTTCTCGTCATCAATTCTTTCGGCCATCGGCAATATTTGATCATAAACAGTATCGTTCATTTCCAGCGCTGGAGCCAACGCTTCAGTTCTGACGGCACCAGCCTCAGCATGATTTTCCAAAATTTATGTAATATTCCCCAGGGAAAAAAACGCTGGACAAACTTTCTATACTGTCATCCACAGTTTTGCTGTACAACAGATCATCAGGAGATGTATCAGAACGACTTAAGGAAAGTGCAAAAGGCCAAGGATTGTCTGTATTATTTATGACTGAGGAGAGTCTAATTGGAGTAACGTCATTTAGCATAAATCGAAACTGAGTTTCATTATCTACTTTTTGTGTTACCGGAGCCCCTACCTCGATATCCTGTACATAATTTTCAGCTAATGCACGACGCTTGACGCCATCGTTGGAAGACTCGTACTCAGACTCTTCCTCCTGAAACGGGTATTCAGCAGTATCTCCGTACCGTGCAGTCAATGCATTCAAATAATCTGGATCCACTGGCGAAATGAAATCCACCACATCAGTCGTATTCGCTGGGAGACGCATTACACTCACATCATTCGCTGCTGGCCGATTCATCAAGCGCGCCGCGCTTATCCCTGCACCACTCAATGCCAAATAACTCAGAAACATTTTTTTCACCGTCTGCCTACTTGGCAGAAAGGAAGTCAAACTCGATGCGACATTACGGTATCCACCATTGGATCCACCATCAACGATAGGGTTCATACTTCACCTCCATAATAGCATGTAAGTTTACGATACTCATGAAAACATAATTTTTGTTTATTCTGAGAAAGTTATGGATTAAAAAAATTGTACAAAATTTTCTGAACCAACACAGTGAGCCTTCTGAAGATAAAGCGTGTTGTCGATGATTGTTTTGAAGACGCTGGCAAAGATCTTGAAGGTTTATATCCACTGAATCGATATACGTTCGATCTACGCATTGATTTTCGGGATAAGCGGAATCAATTAAGTTGCCAATCCGCATCAGTGGCAGCTTGATGCAATAAGTGTAAACCAACCGTCAGTCATAAGATGACTCACACCGTGAATTATCAAACTGTGTAACCAGACGGCATCTGAAACCTACCTTTTTATCAGCCTTGTCACTCAAACCAGAAATAATAAACAACCCTAAGAAAACATACCCAAATATAAGCAAATAAAGCTAAAGCAATCTTTGCAAATCCTGAATAATATCATTATACTGGCAAGTCGCGTCATCATGATCAATCAGCTCATTGGACAATAACTGCAATAGAGAATGCACAATAGCTTCATTTTTTGAACGCTCCAAAAAGAGACCATTATCTGTTTCCAGAAATATCTTTTGATGAATGTCACGATAGGTATTTGGCAATCCAGTAGGCACCATCATACCTAGATTTTCTTTTTCAAATATTCTTTGATGATATTGTGTAGCGAATCTATGCTCAAGACAATCATACAATCTCTTGTCCAATCCCTCTAAATTCAGAGTACTGCGTTTAGTTTCATTGGATAAAAACGGCAACAATTTATTGAGCAACTTCTTAAGTCCAGATCTCAGCGGCGTATGGGATGAACGAATCTGTCTCGAATCACTTCGGGAAGAACGGCTCGATTCACCCGTAACTGCATTCTCTGTCTTTTCTGAACGAACAACTCGCTCCTGTACCTTCTCAATCAAAGGATTCATCTCGCCTTCGCTAGAGGCTGCATCAAAAGAATTATAAGAATTTTGGGGTATCTGACTTCTGTTTTGACGCTTTATACTTTGAGCAACTTCACCAGAGGGAGTGCTGGCTCGCGTTCGCTGAGAGAATGGTATCAGCGCAGACGCGACAATAGCTTCATCTTTAACCTGTTTGCAAGATATACTTGACAGCATACTTGGTAGCTTACCTATATCTTTTAAACGTATATGAGTTGAACTTTTTTTCCTTTTACAATCATTACTAGAAGTATTTCCAGTTAAGGCTCGGTCAACAAATTGCTCAGGTAAGGGAGCCAAGTCTTCCAAGCGCAGGACCTCTTGAATTCCCAATCTAGCGGCTCGCTCCTTATCCACTAAAGGATATAGATTATTATTAAAATCCATTTGCTCATTTAAATAATACTCTATTCGTTCAGACGAGGATGTGTTTTCACTAAAAACGTGTGTCAAAGTATTACCCAACTCAAGCCAACCAATTCCGATCCAGGATTCTTCGGCAATACCATCCAAAGTTCTATCAAACCAATTCTCAGGATCTACGGCATGTTCAAGCACCATAAGATCCATAAGAGCATGTAATCTTAACTTTAAATGAAATACGGCTTGTCGAGTGAAATTATCGGCATCATTGACAGTTGATAACCCATTATCATTGGCTGCGATCAAAGCCATTTTCTGAGATGCCAAGTCTCTCAGTAAATTATGGAGCTTATAACGCTCAACGGCGAGCGCTTCAGGGCTACTTTTTTTCTGCTCATAAAGCAGTGAACGCGCCAAATTTAGTAAATCTCTGACTTCATTGCCACAAAGTAATTTTTTCGGATCCAGTTTATAATACTCAAATATTTGATCAGCATTGGGTGTTTTCTCAAGAGGTACACAAGTCGAAGCAAACTCCTTTAATATTTTAGCAAATATGCAAACGGCCAGTGCAGGCTTTCTTAACTGCTCCAAGCGGTTTAAGCCTAACTCATTCGCAGTTTTAGCAGTACGTTGTGCTCGCTGTATTCGCTGCAAATCTGTTGCAATGTGAAACGCTTTAAATGTCTCTTTATTATTACTGAGGCACATTGAAGCAGGTTTGATTTCACGAAGACTTTCGCGCTTCCATAATTCTGTTGGTAACCATATACAATTCGAACTGCATTTATTCTGGAGCACCACACGGTTTTTCAAATACTCCTTCAAGAGAGGAATGCTTTTATGATTTAAACCTCGAAAAGTCAAACCAAAAGGATCATGGTCAAAAGGAGCACAGAGTGCGTTATAGTATTCTTCCTGATGCCCGTGGGCACTGATAAGCAGCGCATCCGTTAATCCATTGTTGCCCTCACCATCCGCCACATCTGTACTTAATCCATCGAATTTGACAAAATCTGTACATATTGGACTATTAAAGGTATGGGTAAGGGCTGAAGATAAAGCCAGCGCTTTAGTGGCGTCTCGTGTCCAATCGGTTAAACGAACTTCATAACTGGATGTAAGCCCATTTTCTTTACCAAAGCCATCCTGCAAGCATTTATGATAAATACCTTCTACCATTTTTCCATTACTTGTTTCTCGAGGAGGGACCGAACTGCAACTTTCTTCCTGCGCAAGTAGCGCTTTGTAATAAATATTTACCTGTGGCAACTGACTTAAATGTTTTGTTAAATCAAGAAGAATTCTTTCAAATGGCGTGCGATTCGTATAATCCAGCTCCAGTTCAGCAGCAAGCAATGTCGGCGCCACCAAGTTATACTGTTCACGATTTTTGACAGTACGGACAGCGAGAACAGATGCAGGGTTATTTTTTGCCGCTGACGCAGCAGGCATAAGATTTTGCAAAAATCGATCTGCCTCAGCACCACAATGGGTTTTAATGCACTTTTCCAGTTCTCTGGGTTCAACATTAATCAAAATCTGCAACCAAGTTGATAATAAAAAACTCTCGCCAAAAGTGTCGCCTTCTGCAAACCGAACTGGATCATGATTGCTCTCCACACACTCTTTAAATACTAAATCTTTCAAATCGTTGCAAGCGTTACGACAATTTGTTAGGATAGGTGTATAGAGTGTCCATACGGGAACATTTGGATCAAGAAAACGATTTCGAATTTCATTTGCTTCTTCCGGTTTTTTGGGAAAATCAAATTGAAACACATGAAGTTCATTATCTCCTTTATCTGATAAAAATAAATCAAAGTGTTCTTGACCATCATGCCAGACCATAGGATAGAATTGGGTTAGCGTATCCTTCTTAAGGATGTGCTTACAACGTGCTATAACTGAAGAAACTAATTTATTATCATTCGGGTTTTCTATCCTTGCTTTAGCTATTTGTACAAATTCATGTAACGGAGAGCCATCAAAATAAAGACATTCCACTTGACCTTGCCCAGCAATAACCAACTCCTGATTAAGCGCTTTGGCCAGCAATTGCATTTCATGCGATTCAGCATGAGCACCTTTTTTAAGGTCTTCCAATCGGCTCGACTCTATGCCACATTGAGATAATATGCGATCTCGGATTGTCAATAAATCAATTTCTGCCTGTGTGCGACCTTCGCAATAAGTAGGTTCATCACTGTATTTCACCCGGCTTGGCTCTAATTTAGCTTGAAATTCCAGAGGTCTTTGCTGAGGACGTGTATTTCCAAAACTAAAAATACTCCCTACTTGCTGTTGTGCAACACCCATTGCCTTGTCAACGCGTTCAATAATCTCTTCTTCAAGACCATATTTATGTAGAGCAGAAACCAATTTCAATCGATCACCACCTGAAAGTAAGGCTGCCCATGTAGCCCGCCAAGCGCAATCACCATCACCTAGAATTTTAATCGCTCTTTTTCCAAGCCCTCGGCTAATTACATCAGCAAAATCTCCAACTATTAAATAGTCTTCTAGCGGATCATCAAGCTGCAAAGGATTGGAATTTTTTAAATAATTAGAACTTGATGGATCCTCCAGGGGCCGAGACATTTGACCTAAAACTCTCGGAATATTTTGCGCAAAATTTTTCTCAAAAGGCACTGATTGCGGCTGCAAGACATCGCTGTTGAATGTGTTAATCGAAGACGCAGAAGATAAACTTGGCATTTTTTTCCACTCAATACTGTTATAAGTTTACAAATATTCGACAATATCAAAGCCAGGAGGAATGATTTGGTCGAACGCACGATTAAACGTATCTTCGTCGATGAGGGCAGAACCCCAAACAAGATCTTTATGATAGGCATCCGCTTTAATTACAGATCGAATTATTTCATTTAAAATTTCAGTGTCCCCACCTTGTTGGGCATTAAGTTCAATGGTTGATCTTTCGAGCTCAATCATTGAAGAGGCTTTATTTTGGTAATAAGATATCAAATTATTAATATTGATTACTTCTGAAGCAGAGTTCCTTGGATCACGCTCATCAATACCCTGAGGTACAGACATTAATGCTCCAACTTGACCGTGTGGACACTCTATTTCATGTGTACCAATTTCTTTCAAGATATACGCCAGACCACTTATAATATTGTCCTTTTTATTTGTAGAATGCGATGGTGATTCAATATAGGAACACAAACGAGCCAGAACTTGACTCTGAGATACACCTCCAAATGCAGAGATAGATGTGTTTTCTGCCCGTAATCGAGACAGCCCAAGATTAACCATACGTTTTTCTACATTATCGTAAGAACATGACTCACTGCCATACCAGTGAGTCATGATTGAAGCAGCACGTTGAAATGGATTATTATTGTTAGATATGGGATCTGGATAAGCGCTTACGATTTGTTCAAAACGCTCAACGGTGTCTCGTACAACAGGGCTTGACATCACATTTTCTCGAAGATTCCAATGATTGCTTCTATCATTAGCCGCTTGTCGAACAAAATTCTCAATCGCTTCGGCTCGTTCGTGACTATTACGATCTCGAATTTCTCTAAGCGTTTGACGATCCAATGGCAAATTTCTCTCATGAGCCCATTCAGCAATAGTCGCTCGCGGTACAACTATTCCTGACAGTACATAATTTGGTTTTTCTGAGTTTTCATTCAACTTTTTGCATATTCGGGGCAAGTCCGAAAATTGTCCCTTTTCTAACGCAATTTCAACTGCCATTTCAAATAACATCGCTTTAGTTATTCTGACCACCGCTCGAGCCTCACCTGAACGGTTCTGTTCAGCGACAATCCAATCATATTTACTGATTGATCGTGCTAAATCAAAAGCAAATTTTGCGAATTCGAGCGGATGATTTGTTCTCATATTTCGAAGTGTTGTATTCGTTGCCAAAATTGCTAACGCCATCGATCGCATGGCAGGGGTATCTTCGTCGCTTTCATAATTGAATTGCGGATCTTCTGCCAAGGCAATAACAATATCACGCCAACTGAATTGAGAATCGTTTGGCGCTCGCATCTGATCAGGACTCACATTATCCAATATCTGCCCACAAACCCACTCCTTTAGACAATCTCGATGCAAACTGACTGATCCTCTACTTTGCCCTTGTTGATTGACAGTTTGAATCTGAATGAGTGTTGATCGACCTGGGCTACTCACGCAACGGTGGTTTAGAGAACACCCCGAATCATTCGGCTGACTTTGTTGCTCTGCAGATTGTGAAGTTGACATAATTATTTTTATACGAAAACAATCGCTCACATGTAACCGATTCAAAATGGATTAATTATGATCCTACTTTGATGAAGTTGTTATTACTCCATAGCGTATTCGACAATATCAAAGCCAGGAGGTATAACGTGATCGAGCACTCGATTCAATGTATTATTATCAACGGGGAATGCACTCCAAATCACATCTTGAGATAGACATTCGATCATAAACAGAATGTATTATCTCAATTAAATACCCAACATCAGCGCCCAGCTGTACAGCAAACTATATGTTTGGTTTTACAGAATTTATCTTCAGTTCGTCTCACCACTCGGACCTAAGCGACGGGCGTTGATTGCAAACTTATGATAGATAAAATTTTGAATAGATTCGACATATTCTTAACCTCTTGTAATTATTAATACTTTGATTTTTATCTGATTATTATATATACTTCCGTAACCACTAAAATCCACCCGATGGACTCAACAAACTCTTTAGACAATATTATATACATATACAAAAATATACAATCCAGATCTTTTTATTTGTTTTTGTGATCCAATCTAGGAGCTGTCGTCATCAATCAATTGGTTCACATTAGAATGATTATCACCTTGCTATAAACCATAATTTAAATATGTGGCAGTGGAAAATTCAACACTTGGTCAATCCATGTTTCAATAACCTTCTTTGGACAGCTAAGAAGTTAAAGTATGACTGTAAGGCATGGATTGACAAATTCCGAGTGGTCTAAAATTGAGCATTTGTTACTTAGCAAGAAATCTGACCCAGGTGTAACCGCCACAAATAACAGATCATTTGTGGATGCTATTCTATATCGATATCGCACAGGTGTGCCTTGGAGGGATCTACCACCACACTTCGGTAATTTTCGAGTTATTCATACGCGTTTTATGCGTTGGGCTAGAAAGGGAATATGGGAAAATATTTTTCCACTACTCATCAACTCCAGTCAAGTTTGACTGAAAGCCAGGCTATTGCTTCGAATATCGTGTTTTGATGGCACTTTAGTCAAAGTCTATTTCTTACCTTAAAGATCACAAATTTTCTTCCTGATTACTCAGACAAAATCTTACGAGACTCATCCTGACTGACTGATTGATTTTCATGCTATCGATCAAGAGACATCCTTTTTCTGGCATCCTAAATCGTGGCTGTCCCGTTTGTTGCTTTGAATGTAGGCCAATTGTTTTTCAACTTTGTCATCTCAAGGTTAAATATCATTTCGAATAACGCCAGCCGAACTTCGGATGGGTATTTATCAAATTCCGTGTAAATACTTTTCAGTTCAGAGTAGAACGATGCAATGTGTTTGTTTGTAAGCGTATCAATATCAGCTTGTTTTAGAATCAGCTTGGTCTTGGATTTGTAGGCGCACGATTGGCAATTTCGGTGTCTGTCAGAGGCACTCGTTCAAACGATGTATTGGAGGAAACATAAAAGGAGCGTTGGTCTTAATCCTCGCAGTCAGAGGCACTCGTTCAAACCTGTAGTAACACATATTACTATTCCATCAAGTCTTAATCCTCGCAGTCAGAGGCACTCGTTCAAACTGTTTCTTATGACTTGTTGTCGGCAGCTAAAGGTCTTAATCCTCGCAGTC
>JARRRL010000059.1:0-10502 GCA_037380725.1 Gammaproteobacteria bacterium
CACTTGCGGGCATTATTCGGTAATGGTTTCACGCAAGCTGTGTGCTGCATCGACCATGTTTTTCAACGCGGGAAGCACTTCTTTCCACTGACGCGTTTTCAGTCCACAGTCGGGGTTGACCCAAAGGCGACTGCTGGGAATGCGTTCAGCCGCTTTCTACATCAGTTTCACCATTTGCTCGGTACTGGGAATATTGGGTGAGTGGATATCGTAAACACCCGGCCCGATTTGATTGGGGTATTCAAACTCGTCGAATACGTCCAAGAGCTCCATGTCGGATCGTGAGGTTTCGATGGTGATGACGTCCGCATCCATACGCGTGATGGCCTCAATAATGTCATTAAACTCGGAATAGCACATGTGGGTGTGAATTTGAGTTTTATCTTGCACGCCGTTGGCGCAGAGACGGAACGATTCCACCGCCCACTGCAAATAGTGATTCCACTCAGATTGACGTAATGGTAATCCTTCACGTAAAGCGGCTTCGTCGATTTGGATTATGTTGACCCCCGCTTTTTCCAAATCCAACACTTCTTCACGAATCGCCAGCGCTAACTGATAACAACTGGCTTGGCGCGGCTGGTCATCTCGAACGAAAGACCAATTCAACATAGTGACGGGGCCAGTCAACATGCCTTTGAGCGGTTTGCTTGTCAGTGATTGTGCGTAGGTGATCCATTCAACCGTCATGGCTTTGGGGCGACTGATGTCACCGAATAAAATCGGTGGTTTCACGCAACGCGATCCATATGATTGCACCCAGCCTTGCTGACTGAAAGCGTAACCGTCTAATTGCTCCCCGAAGTATTCCACCATGTCGTTGCGTTCGGCTTCACCGTGCACCAACACGTCCAGACCCAGTTTTTCTTGTTCTTGCACGCTGCGCGCGATTTCGGCTTGCATGAGTGAGGTGTATTCCGATTGATTTAATTCGCCTTTTTTAAAGCGTAAACGTACGCTGCGAATTTCCTTCGTTTGCGGAAATGAACCAATAGTGGTGGTGGGGAAGACGGGTAATTGCAGCTTGTCCCGTTGAACACGCCCTCGCGACTCGTAAGCGCTTTGTCGGGTGCCTAAATCCGGTGTTATGGCGGCGGCATTCTCGGTCAATTGGTCATTTCGCCAGCGTGCATACACTGACAGGCGTTGTCATGCACGGCGCGACCTCGTGCCACACGGAAGTAGCAGTTGAATTCATTCGGTACGGATATAACTCGCGATCTATTTAACGAGGGTGATGGGTTGTAGATCATTGATTATGATACTGTCATCGATAGGATAATGATTGTGAATGTTAGTCGTATTAACCGCTTTGACGGGGTTACGATGTATCATTTTGTTTGCGGTATGTATGGTTTATTGATTCCGCATGCGGCGTTGATTCAACAAACTACGTTGATTCAACAAACAGTGTTCGTATGCTCGTTTACCATAGCCATAGAGTGCGGGGCATCTTGGAGATGAGGCTTGCGGATGTCTCTTCTTTAATTTGTATGCGGGCTTACGTGTGAACAGGGTGAATGTGTTGTGTACAGGGTGAATGTGTAGAGGGTATCCATGAGCGTAGCGTCAACGGTTAACCAAGGCCAAGCCGTTGCTCTACAAGAAGGTAGAGACGGTCGTCATGTTGCCCAGGAAGGCCAATTTCGTGGCGCGAAAGTGATGTTTTATCCGCAGCAGCAAAGTGCGCAGACCCTATTGCAAAATGCCGCCGAAGAAATGTCTTTTATGGCCGCGCATTCTCGTTCCCAGCAGCGAACCTTAAAAGAGCGTAATCTGTCGACGCGCCAACAGGTTACGCACTTGAGTGAAGCGGAAAAGCTGGCGGATGCTCAAGAAGAGACGGGCAGCTACATTGGCCAAGGTCTGTCAACGCGCAAGTTGAAGCAAAACGCCAAAATAAGGGAGCGAGAGGCGCGTCCAGGCACCACCGAGCATTACGAAGCGTTACGCGCGAAAGTGCCGGATCTTGATGAGGAAACGCTCAAATCATTGCAAGATGCGGTGTTCAATGATCCGCCTAAAAGTATGGAAGACCTCAACGCGTTGTTGGGAGAGCGTTTTCCTGATGTGACTCTGCGCTATGTGGCGCTCATGTATTTGCGAAAAACCCTATCGGAAACCATTGTTCAATACAGTAACAGCGATCTGGTGGAGTTGGTGCAGTTGGCGCGGGAGTTTTCGCGTGTTTTGCCGTGGATCAATATGCTGGGTGTGGAGCTGTTTGAGACGCAAGGGGCGGCGCTGAAAGCCGGTTTGAATATCAGTGGGGCCTTGATGGAGTTTGCGCATAAAAAGCTGAAAGAATCTGTTGGTGAGTTGCGCCACTTTTACCGAGAAGCGGTACTCGGATATAATCGAAAACTGTCTGATTTGTATAAAAAACTGTTGAAAAAATATGGTATTAAGAATTTTCGTCAAGCCCTGCGTTTTTTGGATCGCTCCATCTCTTGTGATTTAACGTCGAGGGGGCCTTCCGTAGAGAAAGAGAAATTGCAGGAAATGATGGACGACACCTTTGTGCTGCGCTCATTAGTGAACACACATAAAGACATCGCTGTGTTGTTGCGTAAAACCAAGTACAATGTGCGTCGACGTTTGACCGAGGTGGAAAATGAGGCGGGTGAGCGCGATGTGCACGGTACAGTGTTGACTTTGATCGAATTTATTGAAAAAGGCTTCTACACCAATAAGAAAAGTCCAGATTTACTTAAGCTATTGTCCAATCTGGGATTTCGGCGCAATCAGTTGGCGGTGCAAATTAATTTTATGACGGGGCTTTGCCGTATCCTGCGTGAACTGCCTTTAAAAATGTTCTCTGATGACGTGAAGCGCCTCGAAATGGTGCGAGCTATGCAGGCCACGATTGATCACCTGGTTGAATCGGAGTTGGGATAGAAGCGGTTGGTGAGTGTTTTGAATGAATCGGTGCTGAGTGAGTTTGGTGAGCGACTGGGAATCAGACATTTGCAATTTTCCAATGAAAATCAAGTGGATTTGGAGATTGCGGAGTCGGACCATTTGCAAATTCAGTTAATGGATGAAGCCCTGCTGATGTGTTACGCCGTATCGAGCCAACATCAGCGTGTGGATGTGGCTTTTATGGAGCGTTTGTTGAACTTAACGCATCCGGACAACGATAATCTGTATGCCGTTCAAGTTGGTTTTGTTGGGGATGATCATATTGTGTTCGTGATTCGGCTTGTAGCCAGTGAGGCCAGTGCGGACGAGATGATGGCTGTGTTCGATTTTCTGTGGGAACTGCGGCAAACTTATGTGTCGGCTTAGCGTCGGTTTATGCAGCGGTTTAGGGCGGTATTTGTAATAATTTGTAATGCAGCGTTATTTTGGTCATGATTGACCTAACAAACTTTCAACAGCGTTGCGCGAGGTCTTATGATTACACTGTGACTTATGGCGTTATATGGCGATTTTGTCAGCGTCGTTGACGGGTTGTCTATCGTGGGCTCGCAAAGCATGGACTCGCAAAATAAGGAATATGTAGACAAAACAAAATACTTCGAAAAATTTTATCCATATTTGATCCATAAAAAATGAGATGAGGTGATGTTGTGACAAGTCCGAATAATGCGTTACGATTTCGGTCCGGTATTGAAGGGGTGTTGCCGCATCAATTTCGCCCCGACCGACCTGAATTTGTGCCAACGGATCGCCAGGTTCGCTTGGAAGGGGGGCGCGTACTTCGGTACGTCGATCAGTATTTTGATAGTCAATCGCGAGCCGATTTGATTTTGGAGTTTGCGCGACCCTCTGTTTCGACCAAGGTGACGATGCCCGCTGAGTTTCGGCGTATCTTATTGGCCACACGAATGAAGATGTCCAATCAGCGAAATCGTACGCGAGATATTCGAAAGCGAACAGCAGTAACTCGCGCGCTACAAGTTCTGGAAGAACTGGATGCGAATATGAATACGTTTATGGAAAGCGCTTCCAGTTTGCAGAAGGCGTGATGGCGCTCTTGATGATGACGTAGTCGGTCGATTGATGTGAGCTCATGTTGGAGATGTAATGTCTGTGGAGAACCCGGTTCAACCAGAGGTGCTTCAGAATAAGGCGGTTGCTTCGCAGCGACCTGCTGGTGAGGTTGATCCGGATACCTTGAGTCCTTTAGACATTGATTGGCTTATGGTGACCGCATTTGTTTACCTGCAGAACTGTCACTACGAGAAAGCCATTGTGTTGTTGGAAGCGGTGTTATCGTTTGATCGCAATAACTTCCAGGCGCTTAAGCAATTATGTTATGCCTATTTGCAGGCAGGGCGGTATCGCGAAACCTTGGTGGTTTGTGAGAAATTATACGATCTGGCAGTCGGGCGCAGTGTTCACGTTGCACCGGTGTACTTGATGCACAGCTATGCATTGCTGAATCTAAATCAAAAAGAACAAGCTAAGGGGTGGCTCTTGAAATATCAGAGTTTCCTGGGGCCAGAATTGCATGTTTAATAGTCGATTGCTTTCCAATCTGATTACGATCACAGCCAGACCCGATTTAATGATCGCTGTTTTATTGATCGCGGTCGTTTTTATGATGATCTTGCCTATGCCCACGCTATTGGTGGACATTTTGATTGGCACGAACTTAGCTTTTGCCATCACCTTATTGATGGTGGGGGTGTACATCAGTACGCCACTTGAGTTTCTTGCTTTTCCTGCTGTTTTATTGATTACCACGATATTTCGTTTGGCCCTTTCGATTACGACAACGCGATTGATTTTGTTGGAAGGCGATGCGGGAAAAATCATTGAGACCTTTGGTAACTTTGTGGTGGGCGGTAACTTAGTGGTGGGCTTGGTTATCTTTTTAATCATCACGATTGTACAATTTTTAGTAATTACTAAGGGTTCGGAACGGGTGGCGGAAGTCAGTGCCCGTTTTTCTCTGGATGCGATGCCAGGTAAGCAAATGAGTATCGACAGTGATATGCGAGCTGGCTTAATCGATATGGATGAGGCGCGTCGTCGTCGCCAATTGGTCGAGAAAGAAAGTGCGTTGTTCGGTTCCATGGATGGCGCCATGAAATTCGTGAAAGGCGACGCCATTGCGGGTTTAGTTATTATTATTGTTAATATTTTGGGTGGCATCACCATTGGTACGGTGCAAGGTGGTTTGACCGCGAGTGAAGCGTTGGAAATTTACTCTATTTTGACCATTGGGGATGGATTGATTTCGCAGATTCCAGCGCTGATCATTTCAGTGTGCGCGGGTATTATTGTGACGCGTGTGACCTCAGAAGACTCCAAGGATTTGGGTACGGATATCGTTCACCAGATATTGAATCAGCCCAGTGCCCTGATGATTGGTGGCGTGATCATGGCGGGATTTTCGATGATTCCCGGATTCCCGACGGGGGTGTTCTTAGCTTTAGCGGCAGCGGCCTCTGGTGGGGGGTATATGTTGCAGCGTGCGAGCGGAAAGCAAGCCGCTGCTACCGACTCAACGGGCTCGAATTTATCGATGTTGTCGACAGATGGGCGCAACATCATGAAAACGTCTGAGACGGAGGAAGATTTCACCATCACGGTGCCGATCATTATTGATATTTATGCGGGCTGTGAAAAAATTCTAGATGTGAAGGGGTTGAATGCGGAAATTGTGAACATTCGTAAGGCCTTATACATGGATTTGGGGGTGCCGTTTCCGGGGATTCATTTGCGATTTAGCCCCAATCAAGAAGAAGATAATTATGCGATTTTGCTGCAAGAAACGCCGATTTCGAAAGGGACGCTGCGTTCGGGGAATGTCATGGTGCTGGGTCAGCGTGAGCAGTTGGAAATCTTGGATGTGCCCTTTGAACGCAGCGATTCGTTTATTCAAGACCGAGAGATGGTGTGGGTTTTGGATGAGTACATTGATGTCTTGGATCGTACGCGCATCAGCTACATGCAGTTGCCGCGTGTGTTAACGTATCATTTATCGTTCATTCTCAAGAAGTACGCGGATGAGTTTTTGGGTATTCAGGAAACCAAATATCTGATGTCCCAAATGGAAGATAAATACAGCGAATTGGTTAAAGAAGTCCAACGGATGCTGCCCATTCAAAAAGTAGCCGAAATTTTTCAGCGTTTGGTCTCAGAAGATATTTCGATCCGCAATTTGCGTAAGATTTTGGAAGCGTTGGTGGAATGGGCGCAAAAAGAAAAAGATACGGTCTTGTTGACGGAGTATGTGCGCAGCAGTTTAAAGCGTTACATCAGTTACAAATACAGCAGTGGTCAGAATATTTTACCGGCTTATTTGTTGGATCAGGATGTTGAGGACACCATTCGCAACGGTATTCGTCAGACTTCAGCCGGCTCTTATCTGGCTTTAGACCCCAGCATGACGGCCAAAATTGTGCAGAATATTAAAACGGCTGTGGGTGATATTTATGCGAACACCTATAAACCGGTGTTGATTACCTCGATGGATATTCGTCGTTATGTGCGAAAGATGATTGAAATGGAATTATACGGGTTACCCGTTCTATCGTACCAAGAATTGACTTCTGATATCACCGTACAGCCCTTAGCACGAATTGATATGTACTGATCCGTAGTCAGCGTGTGCTGAGTGTGTCAAGATATGTACTAAAGATGTAGCGTTAAGCTTGGGAATGAAGGGTATGACATGTGAACAAAGAGTGAAAAGCTTGGTACAATGAGCCAGAACTCTTTGAGATCTGTGTACGGATCTGGGGTTGTGTGTTTGTAAGGTATTAGGCGTGTTTGTAAGGTATTAGGAAAGTGATTCGTGGGCAGTGAGTTGCTGAACGAGCTGTGGTGCGTAGTGATTTTTGAGAAGCGCTTTGAAAGGGACGTTTGAATTTTAAAGGGTTAGCGCTTTGATAGGTCAGGCAGATGGATGAGCTTATTTTGGTTACCTTTTGAACAATAAGTAGTCAGTGTTGATCTTGCGATTTTGTCTTGATTGTGAGAAGTTGTGATCTGTTCGAGTTATGGCCTGCCCTTCTTTGTGGTAGTCCTTTAGAGACGGTAGCTCTTAAAGACGGTGACGCCGTCTATTAGAGGGGCTGTATTTAGGGGGGAGGGTAGCGGAGAGGGATGCCAGGTAAACGTGGATAGAACGCGTAGGTAGATAGATAGAACGGTCTTCAATTAAGGCATGTTTCGAGTGAGTGCTGGGGTGGTCGGCCTCAGGTAGTAGTGATGTAAAGATCAGCTGTGGTCAGTAAAGCGAGGAGCTCAGACAAGCTATGGACTCAGAAAATAGAAAAATAATTGATTCCTTTTTAGCGGAGATCGGTTCAGCGGTTGGCAAAAATATTCGTCTTAATGAGAATGGGATTAGTGCTTTTACTTATGACCATTTGACTTTTGTTATTGAAGTGCCGGAAAACGTTTCTTCGTTCTTTTTGTACACCATGCTTATGGCGTTAACGCAGTGCAATGATGCGGGAAGCGCTATGAAAAAAATTCTGCAGTTGAATTACCTGCAGCAAGAAACACGCGGTGGTTGCATTGCCTTGGATCCGATGAATGATGACATTATTTTCAGTTATTCGGATCGTGTGAATGAAATCAATGGGACGGAATTCCGAAATATTTTAGAAAACTTTATTGATACGGCGCTGAATTTATCCACTGAAATTCGTCAAGCCGGCGATAAGAGCAGTGTGAGTGATGAACAGCATAGCCATGACTCGCGACTGATGTCAGGATCCATGCTTGGCCAAGGCCCGCGTATCGGTGAACCGATGCCGACAGCATCAGCCAATCCGCAAGTTTCCATTACTCAGAAGTCCGCAGCGCCTGCTGCACCGTCAACCGAACGGAGTCCGGTTGCTTCACCCGCTCAGCAGCCTACGGTGAAAGAGAAAGAGAATGAACGCCAGGGTGCGTTTAATCCGCAGCATGCCATCATGCCGTAAATGGTCATGGTGTGCCGCCGGTAAGGCCTACGTTGCGTGTTGAGCTCGTGTGTGTGAAGGTGGTCTATGGCGGACATTTGTCCGCCTCATCGCTGGTTTCTTGCTGAGCGATATAGGCGATGCAGATACGAATGGTAACGGATAGTCGATACGAATGGAAAGATCACGCTGGACAGCTTAGACTGATTCCAGCGTTGGGGAAAGTTGTAAGACGTTTTTACTAATCGTTGTACCAAATCTGTAAGCTGCGGGCATGGAGCTGAGCGAGCGTAGGTCGTCGATGTATTCCCATCAGCCTGAATCGTCGAATGCGAGCGTGATTGGTGGCTGTTGGCTTGGATGTGATGAATATCGAGTGATCTGGCAGAGGTCCAGTGAAGGCGGTGGTACCACTGAAACGCTGAGGCGTTGTACTGGAGGTGTCGCGTGCCACTCGATCAGATCAGGACTGATAGCAGTGATGTGTTGTCGCAGAGACTGCTGGCTCATGGATATACCATTGAGCCTGATTTTTATCCCCATACCCAGATTGTCGCCGCGAATCGTGTTGCAATCAATGGCTTACTCATCAGCTATCGCGTAGAACCCAGCGGTGAGCTGTTTCTTACCTATCTTGAGTCGCAGCCCTCGCTTGAGGGTGAGTTTGCGGTGTTCCATCATCCCATGAATGCTGAGCAAGTTGCTCGGGCTGAGGCGGCGCTGGCGCGAGTTGGCTTGTCTCAGGCGGCTCGAGGATTAGGCGTGTTTTTAAATTTTGTGATTGTGCACGTGCCCGAAATCAAACAGGGTAAGGCGCTTCTGTTTTGTCTTGTTGGTACCGATCGTGCGGAGCAAAAATGGTGTTGGCGGCAGGATTATCGTCAACGCGTCACCACCGAGCGAATACGTGCTTTTCTGTTCAAATGGTATGGTCAGGGCTTGACTGAAACGGGTCGGGATGAGCAAGGCGGCGTGTGGCTGGCGTGTGATTTTCAGCGCTTGCGTCACATGAAAAGGCGCTTGCCTTTTAATCGCGTTAATCGTGCGGGTCAAATTCAATCACAATAGGTCAAAATAACAAACACGTCAGGATAGACAAAATATAGGTATTTACAATGGACAACCCGAGATCGAGGCCCGGCATTCAGCTGAAATCAAACATATCGGCGAACTTGTTTCAGCGGATTGAGCAGGCGGTATCGGAAACCGATTTGGTTAAAGTGCACGGCAAGGTCGTGCAGGTATTGGGTACCATACTCAAAGCCAGTGTGCCTGGAGCGAAAGTGGGTGAGGTGTGTCGTCTCGTTAATCGGGATGATGGCATGGAGATGCTGGCGGAAATTGTAGGTTTTAATCAACAGCATGCCTTATTGACGCCCATGGGGGATATGCATGGATTGTCTAATGAGACAATTGTTTACCCTACCGGACATCGACATCAAGTGATGGTCAGCGATGATTTGCTTGGGCGTGTGTTGGATGGTCTGGGACGCCCCTTTGACGGACGCCCCATTGAAGGGGCTGTGGCGTATCCCGTGTACGCCGATCCACCGGATCCTTTATCGCGTAATCTCATTGATCGTCCGTTGCCGCTGGGTATTCGTGCACTGGACGGCCCTTTGACCTGTGGCGAAGGTCAGCGTATGGGGATATTCGCAGCGGCGGGTGGGGGGAAAAGTACCTTACTGGGCATGTTAGCCAAAAACGCTGAAGTCGATGTTATTGTTTTGGCTTTGATTGGAGAACGGGGTCGTGAGGTGCGTGAATTCATTGAGCACGATTTGGGCGAAGCGGGTTTGCGTCGGTCGGTGCTGGTGGTTGCCACGTCGGATCGTCCGTCTTTGGAGCGCCTGAAATCAGCGTATCTGGCGACGTCCATTGCTGAATATTTTCGCGATCAAGGCAAACGGGTGTTATTGATGATGGACTCGGTAACGCGTTTTGCGCGGGCTCAGCGGGAAATTGGTTTGGCGGCTGGGGAGCCGCCGACGCGTCGTGGTTTCCCCCCCTCAGTTTTTGCCATGTTACCGAAGTTATTGGAACGTTCTGGGCAATCCGATAAAGGTTCCATTACTGGATTATACACGGTGCTGGTGGAAGGCGATGACATGGCTGAACCGGTGGCTGATGAAACGCGTTCTATCCTGGATGGCCACATTATTTTGTCGCGCAAACTGGCGGCGGCTAACCATTATCCCGCGATTGATATTTTGCGCAGCGCCAGTCGGGTCATGAACAATGTGGTCAGCGAGGAGCATCGTAACTTGGCGGGGCGTTTGCGTGAGTTGATGAGTAAACACGAAGAGATTGAGCTGCTGATTAAAATTGGTGAATATAAGCAGGGCAGCGATGTGATTGCGGATGAGGCCGTGGCGAAAATCAAGGATATTAATACCTATTTGAAACAGGGTTTGACCGAACACACCTCGTTTGATGAATCGGTGGACCGATTGCGCGCCTTGGTGGGCTAATGGTATGGGGCAAGGTCATTATATAGCGGTAGTGAAATAGCGTTAGTTAAATAGAGTGGTAATCCACTGATGTTTGATGATATTTTGAAAATTAAAACGCACAAAGAAGAGCGCGCCTTGCGATACGTCGAGGCGTGTCGTGACAAGCTGGCGAGGACGGAAC
>JARRRL010000060.1:0-14577 GCA_037380725.1 Gammaproteobacteria bacterium
CAGTCTCGTCTGCCTGCTTCACTGGTTGCAATGATATGTCTGTTGGGGGGCGTAACGCATCAGAATTAGGCTGTTGCTGATCAAGCGATATGCCTGTTGTGTTATCCGCAGCCGGCTTCGGATCACACGATATACGTGCTGCGTTATCCGCAGCCGGATTCGGATTCAGTCTACACGATATGCCTGTTATTGGGCTTCCCATGTATAACCCCTCTCAATTTCACGGCATTCACCAGCCAATTGTGTTATCTGTTCGCCATCCACAATCACAATATAAGGAAGGGAAAAAAGACAACTTTACCTTAAAAGAAAAGCACAGTATTAGCATGATACAGTAAATTGCTGTACTTGACAAAACATGATCATAAAAACATCAATAATTAATCATCATGGATGTACTCCCTCAACTGGACGAATCGTGTTATTTTTAACTTATAAATATGTTAATATTGCCCACCGAGTGCAGCGCAGCCCCATTTTCAATATTTAACCTTACTGGGGTACTCGGTGGGCTCTTCAGAAAATTTAAAAATACCTAAACGACGCTAAACTTTGAACCAATTAAACCGTTAGTCACTATCACAGGAAATAAGCAAGCCATGCACTCACTTTTAGGCGCTGTCTTTGGAATGCTTATTGCTGGTTCAAAGGCACTGTTAACGGGCGCTCTAGCTGGAATCGCCGCTGGTACAACTGTGGGCGTACTGGCTGTACAATTAATGCATAATTGTGTGTGATTGGCTCAGCCAAACTGGTCTCACTAAATCCTTGGCAAATAACCACAACGGACAGCGCTTAAGCTGCCCGTTGTCTTATCGTGTCGTTATTTCATCCAAATCAACTGGTACTATGCTTTAATACCTTGAGCCACAGCACCACCCACACTCAAATTCAAGTCCTTGATTGATTCGATCGTTCTGAGAAACGCCGCAATCTCACTGGTTACTAGCCCCGTGTTATCATTAATGAAGTTTTGCTGAGCCGAATCACGCGTCGCCAACGCATCCAACTCTTTCGCATGAGCAGTGTGATTCATCACCGGCAACGATTGCGCGAGCGAGTTCAAGGTACCACCCGGTACAGAAGCCAAGTTAAACCACGCCTGAGCATAAATATCCTTGGTACCCAAATCCCGCAATTTATCCCCCAAACTCTCCGGCGCACCACCTTGTTTTTGAAAAAGGAGATCATTCTCTTTGGCTTCCACGTATCGGTCAATCGCCGTGTTATAAGTCTTTTTCTTATGGTCAAAATCGGCCTTTGCATCGGCAATTTGAACTGTATCCTGCGGCGTTGCGCCTTTTACCTCATTCAATTTCTGTTCAGCCGCCAGCATCTCCTCATGCGCAATATCCTTATTCCTCGCGGCTATAGCGGGTCGTTTCGCACTATCCAGCATTTCAGCAAAACGGCTACCGGGTGTTAGCTGTTCTCCATCAAAGCCTTTAAACGTTTTTGGATTCTTTTTTTGCAAGGTCTTGATTTTTTCGATTTGATCTTGATGGAATCCCGCCGCTAGCGCCCGGTTTTTCGATTCATCCGAACCAGGATTTTTGATAAGATCTTTAAGGGCTTCAACACGTTCAATTTGATCGTATTTTTCTATTACAGGATTACCGTTATCATCGAGACGGGCGCGTCTCGACTCAGGAACTTTTTCTATGTTGCTATTGAATTCGTTTATCACAGCCTTTTTTTCAGCAAGGCTATTCTTGCCTCCCAAGGCCTCATTCAATTTGTCTAGCAACTCTTTATCCGCACCTGTTTGGCTATTGCCCAGCGGCGATGTCCTGCCAAGGTCTTTCGGACCATCCTGATCAATCTCACGTAACCACGACCCAATCTCTTTCAGATCTTTCTTCTCTACTTGAACCTTTTTCATCTTACCATTTTTCCACATTGTAAACCCCAGAGCGCCACCTCCAAAGCCTATGGTCGCGCCTATGCCCGACATCGCCAGTATAAAGCCCAATCTGGCACCTTTGCGCTCTTCCTTTGCGGCGCTTTCTTGCTGATCAGCAACCGAATCAGCCTGCACAAAAAACAATTCGCGGTTCACTTTTCGTCGCAAGACGTTTGTCTCCGCCAAGGCCGCCATCCCTTCATTGATCGCCGCCATCAGTTGCGAGTCACTGTAGCCCGACAAGGCCTTCGGCACGGCAACCTCAATCCGCTGCCCCGCATCACGACCTTGCTCATCCAACCGATTAAAAACCGCAATTTCGATATCGCGATTCGTATCCGTATGACCAGGCGTGACCGCGCCATTTAGACCAACGGAAACCGTTCCAGACCGATCGGAATATAAATAGTCCGCTTCCGGCGGCATTGTTCCACTCACTGACGTCGACATACTACCCCCTTTTTTTATTTTCTTTAAAACAAGCAATTTTCAACAACAAACGATGTATACCATCATCGCAGCGCCATACCAATAAAACAGAAATTAACGATGCGCAAAAGGTGCCGCATTCGCGTCTCGCATGATCGAAATGTTCGCAGCCATTTTCGTAAAATTGTCAGCAAGTGCTTGCGATGCGTTTTCAATGAAATCTTCTAAAGCTTGAATCTCCGCCTCTGCACGCGTACTTTCCGCACTCAATTCGTGCGCACTCGCACGGGCTGTACCCGCCTTATAGTTCGCAATAACGGATGGTATACTTGATAAGGCCTCACCCACCGTAAACCCCCCTTCAACAACCAACAAGGTTCCTTGCGCCCGGTTCAAATAGGCTTGCAAATCAAACATGTCCACACCATATTTCTTGAGCAAGGGTGTCAGACGATTGGCCAAAGTACCCGCTTTCGCCGTCGCGGCACCAGCACCTTCCGCCGTGTTCGCCGCCACGGTCGCGCCCGCCTTAGCCGCTCGGGAAACCATCAATCCTCCCGCTGCCACAAGACCCGCCCCCACCAACGAAGCGCCTATCGATAGGCCCATCGCCAACCATTGATTATCACCCGCGATTTTTTTCATCAGGTGACCGCCCGTCATGCCATCAACGGTCACCGCTACCGTTAACGCCGTTCCCGCTACCATCAACGCGGCGGCAGCCGGTGTCGCACTGCCTAAGCTGCATACAGTCAATGCCACACTGGCCACAACAGCAAATACCCCCAACGCCTTCGTCAGGCCATCCAGTTTTTTGCCTTTTTGGGCTTGTTTCGCCGCATCCAACATTTCATGGATACGCTCGTCACGTATGGATTTCAACTCGGAGGATTGCGAGGTAATCCGATTCGTCAAGGTCGCTAAGTGTTGCTGCTGCACGGACGCGCCAGCCCCAAACACCTGGGACATAACGGCCTCTAGCACTAATTGACTTTCGGAATCCGACGCCAGATTAAAAGATGGCTTTGGAATGACAGGCAGTTCAAACGGGTCTTCGCCCGGTGGTCGCGGATTCGGCGGATTCGTCTCCGCCAGCATCAGCACAGTGTCTAATATCTCGCGGTATGATTCTTGTTCGTTTCCCTGCTGATCCGAAACCGTATACGGCAAAAAGGTCTCAGACGTCGGTCGTGAGCCGGTAGCTTCAACCATGATAAACCTCTCTTTTTGCTTGCGAAAAAGTGCAGCACGTCCACTGACTGTGCCTCACTGAGCTTGCTCTGATTTTCCCGATGCCTCTATTTGCGCTTTTTGCGCTTTGCGATGATGCACGTGCGCAATTAACGCTTCCGCACGATCAAAAACGGCTTTATGCTCGTCCTTACCGCGCGCAATTTCCAGGGCCATCTTGAAACCGTCTTCCGCTTCAGCCCGATCGCCCATCGCCAATCGACACACACCCGCGTTCAAACACAATTCCGGATTGCCCGCATCCACAAAATACAAAGCGCTGTATATATTGAGGGCCTCTTCGTACAATTTCAAACCTTGCAAACTGGCGGCCATACCATAGAGATAACGTTTGTCCCAATGATTCAACAAAATCAAATTCTGAAAAAATAAAGCCGCTTTTTGATAATGACCCGATGTATAAAATCGATACGCCACACTGTAAAGTACTTCCAGCGCTTCAGGCGTGATGTTTTTAATCTCCGCTAAGGTGGTTCCCTCCAACATTTGCTCCATAATGGCGTCCACGTCTTCCTGGCATAACGCGTTACCCCTATCAGCGCCTTTTTTCAACGCATCGTCCAGGAGACTTTCTAAGGCTTGATCTCCTTTAACATCGCCCGACAAGCCTTCCCACGCGCTGTCATCATCCGCAGCGAAATCGTACTCCCTTTCTTCTTTATCGAGATCGGCACCCGCTTCTCGTAGATTGTGCTCGGTCGAATACTGCATAGATCAAAGCCCTCACAACTGCCCGTTACCTCTTCCCAACCCACCGTAACACCGCATTACCACAAAACCAGTACTATTCCCACCAGTACGATTATCCCAGACCACATACATCGTTATTAGGATCGTTGTTAGGCGTATTACAGCTCCCTATGAATGACATCATACGAATGGCCCGCTCAAACCAGAATATAACTATGTATGTAGTTACGCCGTTTTCAGCGTTTCAAACGCATCCCAACAAACATGGAGATGTAACATATTGTTTTCAATAAAATTCTTATATTACTCCCTGCACGCGCAACGGAAACACCGTCGTCGTGAACGCAATCATAAAAATGAGGCGACACTCTATCGCAATTGGTTACAGTACGGTACAGTGAACCCAATCCGCTTATGTGAGCGACTTTTTTCGTACAATATGTAACGTATTTTGTACACAAAACGTTAGGTATGCTGTCAACGTTTAGAACGCAAAATAAAATGGTGTGAGAAACGGTGTAGCAAAACCACCAAAACGCGCCCGGCATAGCCAGCACAAAGCGCAGCCATATGTATACAGTTTAGTGTGTAGTGGCTCACTCGCTCAGCCAGCTCTATCGCTTAAACCACAGTTAGATGTAGATATGGAGCTGGTTTATCAATTTACAACAGTTCAATGCTGGCGATGCTATATCCAACGTTATAGACTGCGGATAGGGACGATTCTCACAAAAATAAAATAAAGCAGCGATACACACACAATAATAAGCCAGTATGCGCATTTCTTACTCTTCAAAAGAACATTGCTTTATCCAACATGCCTTGGACACGACGCTGTCCAAACAGGTCTTGCTGCGCCCCAAACACATTGCACTCATCGATGCGGCAATCGCGCACCACAAAATTCCGATGTTGCTGGCACCTCCCGGTTTTGGGAAAAGCACGCTCATCAAGCAATGGCTGCAAACCCAAACGGCGCAAGTGGTGTGGTTACGACCAAGGCCCACCGGATCCAGTTTGGACTACAAACAACCCCTCAGTCACTGGCTGGACTGCGCCAATCTTGGCTTAAACGATCTGCGCGCCCTTGCTCAACCACTCCCATTGCAACACGCACTGCACCACGCTTCACCGACTCAAAACCCGCGCCACCAACGGAACTCCACGCCATCCAGTGCCATTGCCGACCCCATCATTGTTGTGCTCGACAACGCGGACCAACTGCCCATTGAAGTGTGGCTTTTGGTGCAAAATATCCACCGCCAATGGCCTGAAGCTTGCCAATTTGTAGTCTGCGCCGAACAACACCTACTGCCCAGGCAACACGGCACCTTACCCTTGGGCTTGATCAGCGCCGATGAACTGCGTTTTGACGAATCAGAAATCAACCTCATGCTCAGTTCGTTGCCCAATACCAAGGCCGGTACATCAACACTCAATAATCACGCAATCAGTAACCCGTTCAGTTCGCCAAATAGCTCAAATAACACCTCTTTCTCTAATAACTCTGCCAATAGTAGTAGTAATAGTAATAGTACTAATAGCTCTACTCATACGAAGAAAGCGAGTCACAGCGCCTCGGCGAATAGTAGCCCCTCCAAAACAGCGGCGACGCAAGAACTCAATGGCTCGATCAATCGCCTCAACATCGATCCCGAATGGATCAATGCGATCCACGGCTGGCCGGTTTTACTCAGTGGTTTGATAGCCACCTACCACTGGCATCACAATAACGCCCACATCGATACCGTGGGCAACCATTTCAACAATCTGTGCTATGACTTGATTGAACACGAAGTGCTGGCTAGCTTATCGCCCATGGATTACACCGTCGTGGAGTTCATCGAGCATTTGCCGTACTTCACGCAAGCTTTGGCCAATACACTCTGGCCTCAGCACTCGATCAGCAACACCTTACAAACGCTCACCCAACGATTGCTGATCACCACCAACTCCCGCACCGGACAGATCGAGTTGTCGGAGCCCTGGTTAAACCAGCATTTTCATGGTCGCGTGCCCCGCTACGACGTTTCACCCGACGATTTATTCGAGATCGCAGCAGAATGGTACGAATCACATGAACTGATTGGCGCCGCCTTATCCTGTTATGTGCACCTGCGCCAATGGAAGAAAGTGGCCGATTTAGCCGAAAACCACGCCGAACGGTTGACAAAAGGCAATGACTGGCAGCGCGTGACGCGCTGGCTCGAACGTCTGCCTCAAGAAATCTTGGGGCGACACCCAAAACTGATGTCCTTGCTGGCCTGGCAGTCGATTTCATTGCTGCGAAAAAGCATGGCGACCGACTATATTTCACGTGCCAGCGCCATCCAAAAGCCCGCCTCCCTGCGTCAACAACCCCATTACGACAATTTGTCTTTGATCCACAAATTGCAACACATCGACGTGGAAGCGGAAATTGAAAACTTAGAAGACGTATCCGAATCGCTGAGTATTTTACTGGAACGAAAATCCCACGATCAGCGTTTTTTCCTCGTGAACACCATGGCGAAAAAATCCGCCCACAGCGCGAATTTACGTCTGCACTTGCAGGTGCTGCAACACTTTTGCTGTTGGGAATTCCCCCAATCCATCAAAGCGGCGAATCGATTAATCAAACAATCAATGGCTGAACGCAACGCCACCCTAACACTCAATGCCTTGTATCTGCTGTCCTGGTCTTTATACGCCACCGGCGAACACCGCAGCTTATTCAAGCACGCCCACAATATCAGCCAATGGCTGGCCGATAACCACTTTCAAGCACACCCGTTAGCCGTATGGACGGAAGCGTGTCAAGCTAATATTTTACGTGAATCCGGTCAATTAGAAGAATCAGAACAACTGATTCAATTGCTCGAACGCCATTTCAATCAACCCGATGCCCCCATACTGCACAAATACACCACGTGGATGCTACGCGCCCTGCAACATCGCAGTTTGGGTAACCTGCACGGCGCGCAAGACTACGTGGAACGCGCCGACGCCATTGTGCACCAGCTACCCCTGCAGTTTACGCAAACAGTGATGTCCGCACCGGCCTTGCGGGCCGATATTCTGATGCTCCAAGAGCGTCTCGATGACGCAGAAGTTCTGCTCGAACCCCTGACACCCCCGTTTTGGCGGGATAATCCCGAACAACACGACACCTGGGCCATCGCACTCTATTATTTGCTGAAAGGATTACGCAACGGTGACCCTGATACCCTGGAAGCACCGCTTAAAGTCCTCATCCAGTTTGGCGCTCGACGCAAACACCGCGCCTTCGAACTGTACGTGCGCAGCCTACTGTGCGTGGGGTTTTTCCGCCTGAACGAGCACAAAAAGGCCCGCCACACCCTGCTGGCACTGCTGAAACAAATCGAAGGCAGCGGCTTCAAACGCGTACTGCTCGACCGAGGCAAACACATGGGGAACCTGTTGCTCAAGACTGGCGAAAAACACGCTACAAACCCCTTGTTAATCCCTTGGTTGGAGCAACTGCCCTACGAACAATATGGTGACAGCTTGCATTACGATTTCATCAAACTCAGTAAACGTGAGATCGAAATTCTCTCACTTATCGCACAAGGAAAGTCAAATGAAGAAATCAGCCAGGCTTTATGTCGATCCCTGGGAACCGTAAAATTGCACGTCCACAACATCTATAAAAAACTGGGAGTCAGCAGTCGGATACAAGCTATTCAGAAATGCGAAGCTTGCGGATTTGATAGTGAGTTAATGTCATGATATAAAGCAAGGGAACTGGTGGGGCATTCTCGATGAATATCGATCAAATTTTACGTCGGCTGGGGCAAGAGATTGGATTGCCTGCACTGCAACTGGATGAAACGCATCTGTGCACGCTGCGATTTGATGGCAAAGACATTATTGTCATCGAAACGTCTCCGGATGGTCAGTACGTGTACTTATACAGCATGCTGTTCACCATTCCCTCATCGAGCAAGATGGCTTTTTATGAGCGTTTGCTCACCGCAAACCTGTTTGGAAAAGAAACCGGTATGGCCAGTTTTTCATGCAACCCCAAGACCAGCGAAGTATTTCTTACGCGGACACTGAGTCTGGATGGGCTTGCCTATGAACAATTTGCATTGGCCCTGGAAGAGCTCCTGCAATGTATGGAATATTGGCGAGAACAATACGAACAAGGACAGTTACTCAGCGGCACGGATCAACGCCAAACGTCGCCTCCAAAAAAACGGGATCAGCACCCGCTCGATTCCAGATTTGTTTGACTTAAGCGTGCTTTTTCGCACACGGAAACGTGGTATCACTGCCCAACGCGCTCAAGGACGATCGCACGGTGTTTGTGCGACTCACAACTGTGCAATAAAAGCTCACTCAGTTAAACCCACTAACAGCCCAAGTCGCTCGTGCGACGCGGCGTTATTTGGAGATTTTTACATGAGTATGTCTATGACCGATGTTGTGAGTAGTACGGGTGTGGGATTGGGTATTGTCGGTAGCACAGTGGATACCGCCACACAAAGTCAAATAGATAAAGTGTACGCCAACGTAAATCGTACTTTACAACTGCACACGGAACGCCATGCCCGAGCGGAACGATTGATCCATTTTCCATTTCAAACCAAAGCCTCGGACATCAGCCTGCCAAGGGCCCGTGTTTTTATCCCTAACCCTGGAACACTGCTACGCAAACGCCTCAACACAAGATGAACACAATTTAAGAACATGGCTGAAAAGAACCAGGATGAAAAGAACCATTCACTCGCGTTCTCCCAAGAAAATGGGACATGGGAAGGGATTTGGTAGCGACTTGAGTCGAAGGTCCTCATCAAACTTCCCTTCCACACTGCGGTAGTGGGGCAACACAAACACCGCTTTTTCCTGTGCCTGCGTATTCAAAAACTGACACAGAAACGGCATTTGGTCGCTCCACGTAAACGCGTATATCACGTCGATTGCCGATAATGTGATGCCCAATTGCGCGTAGGCCGTTGTGGGTAAGCCGACGGGCATGGTGATGGCGTTTTTGGCGTGTTGCCGCACAAAATCTTCATAAGCTGTATTGGACTCAGGCGGATATATGCTGCCAACGGCAAATTCACAGCGGGTTTCCATTGCAATCACACCCGCCGCTCGCAATTGGTCACGTAACAAAATAGCCTGTTCAATCAAATACTCAGACGCATCAATGCCGTAACTGTCCCATCCCAAGGCCGCCGCCATCAGCGCAAATACCCCGTTGCCACACCCTAGATCGATCGCCGTAGCAAAGGAACGGCGCGCCGCCAGCAAGTTCATGAAGCAAATGCGAATCAGAGCTGGGGGCATACCCTGAAAACCCGTTTGAACCTGTAAACCCTCGTTTTGCTCACTGTTTTGCTCACTGTTTTGCTCACTGTTTTGCTCACTGTTTTGGTAGGCGGCGTAAATCTGCTCGTACGAAGCGGAAACGAGGCGATCGACTTGATCAAGACGTCGCGTGGCTTCAGGCAATGACATGGCCATCTGAATGATTCTCCCCTTCTTTTCCTCAAGCACCCTATTCTCAATCGCGTTCATATCAACCATCACACATTGAGCGCAAGATTTACGATTGTAAATAAGAAAAAAGCCTGTTGATCACTGTAGCATCAACAGGCCAAAGGGAGTGTTTTAATCAGGGCATCTTTTAATTATATTGCGTCAAAATTACGTTTGAGCCAACTCAAATTCGACCAATATTTCAACAGAAATAATACAAAATCATGCACGCTAAGCCAACAAATACAGAGGTGAACAAACTGGATTGTATTTTTGAAGACAGTGTCATTGCTTTTCTCCTTTTTACAAACTTACTCTCGACCCATTTAATAAACAGTACCCTCAACGCCTAACACAGTCTAAATGGCTATATTTTACGCATTTGTTGTACCGTTAGCGGCGTTAAACCGATATCTCTCCTCTCTCTCACCTCAATCCCAGACCTTCACCACGCCATTCTCATTTTCAGAAAATGCGCATTTTAAGACGCGTGTTTTAACGGGCGTTAGCGTGAAAGCGTACTGTTCATAGACGTCCTTTTCAATAAAAACGACGGAGAACGTATTGCTATTTAGTGTTCAGATATCGAGCCCTAAGAGTACGTATACTGTGCCCAACATTCGATCTCATTTCAGTGAAAAAGTATTTCCTTGAACTCAGACATAATCACAAAATAGCCAATCACGTTTACCAATTGCTAAAAAATAGTCACACTACCCTGTCCTGGCTCACCAGCACATCGCCAGAGCGTCCAAGGGCATCACAAGGGTAGTTGCTCAGCGGCAGTTTCACAACGCCACACACCAAGCGGTACGACAGTGTCCACCTCCTATTCGTAAAAATCAAGAGCAACCAACAACCAAAATCAGAAAAACGATCGTTATTTAACCGAATAGCTATACTTTTTTAAACTCAATCCGTAAATCCCGGACTGAACCCCATAACCCGACCTCAGCGCAAGGAGTCATTGCAATATGCAATCGTTTGCTGAAGAAGATGACATCACGTTACACACGTTCCATCACTTTGCCTACTTCGATCAGCATGGCAAATCTCTGGGCAGTTCCACCGGCATCGCACCTCAAAAAGAGCTGTATCAAAACGCCCATTATGTGGTGGTCAACCAGGAAGATATGATTAAAAACAATGACTCAAAAGCACAAATCGCATCCGATCTGAAGCACTGTGAGCACGATCTACTGCACACACCCATCCGCAATATGGGCGAAATTCTGTACTTAAATCGCCTCATTCGCGCATTGCGGAAATGCCTGTCAGCTTAAAGCATCCTGCAAAAATTCAATTGTAAAACAAGGTGCTAACACCGATTCTATGCACGACTTGAATTCGGGATTTTCCGCAAGCTCCGATATCACGCCCCCCCACAATCGCTCATGCCACGCCACCCATTGCGCCTCGGGCACATCCAGCGCATTCCACAGCTCACCACACGAAATAGCACACAGCGCTTGCACACCGTTTGCCACCAGCGGTTGGATCAATTCAGACCAGAACGGTCCCTCAACCAGCGCTCGCCACTGCGAAGCCGTCCACCCTTTTAACGCGGGTTCACCCAGCACATCAACCAGGTTCACGACCTGTGACGGGGGGCGCGCCTCCAGCGTGCTCCACAGGTGCGCACTGAGCGCAAAAACGCGTTCCGACGACAGGCTATCCAACAGAAAATTTTCGCTGAGTTTTAACGCCAATGCTAGGTTTTTATTGATAAATGATTTGGCCACATCCTCGACCAGTTGCTCCCATTGCGGCAGCATTTTACCCACACCCCACTTACTCATTTTCAAAACATGGCCCAGACCGGGGAGCTTGGCCAACAGCGCTTCATCTTGAAAAAATTGGCGGATCATCTCAAAGACAACACCAGTAATCATATTTCGATATTCGGCATTGTGTACCAGAGCGTGGATCCAACGCGCTTTGCGCGCTTCATCATCCACAAACCAAACAAACGCTTGCTGAAACGCCGCTTTGTCCATTCCCTGTGCCACCGGGACACGAGTGGTTTGCAAGTCCGAGACCCAATGGCGCCATGTTTGACCAAACCAGTGTCCCAAAGGCTCCAGCAACTCCGGTCGCTGCAAAGCCTTTTCCACCCACGGGATCAACTCATCCGCAGGCACAAAATCCCGCAGTGCGCGACCACGTAGGTAGCGTACCCCCGCACGCGCCGCCTCGCTCAGCAATCGATGCCCAGTATCATTGGAAACAGTATCATTGGAAACAGTATCATTGGAAACAGTATCATTGGAAACAGTATCATCGGAAACGACGGGGTCGGCATCATGCCGCAGACACGCAACCGTGTCCACACAATGCGCCACAACCGCTTTCTGAAACGCCATGAGTTGTTCGGGGGTCAAGGGTGCAGCGTATTCTCGCTGTTGATGCTTATTTATCTTTTTCATTTCAATCGCATTCTTTTTAGGTACGAGTAACTGGACTAGTCTTGATACGCTTTATTTTGGTTCATCAACCAAGCCGTAAACACCGTACGTTCACGCTCCGACAGTTGCTGCCACAGTACCTTCATCGACTCCACCACAGGCGATAACGATTCATCCAGTCGCAGTTCGGCTGCTTTTTGCACCGTTTCGGGTTCCAACTCATCCGGTTGCAATTCCTTTAGTTCCAAGGCGAGCGATTCCTCAGCACCTTGATCCAAAGCCGCCGTGTCCGCCGCCTCGGTAAGCGCTTTTTCAATGCCATTACTATTAATACTATTGTTTTTAATTCTATTTTTTTCAAGAACATCGCTTTCAAGAACATCGTTTTCAAGAACATCGCTTTCAATGACCAGGGGTTCCAGAACACGGGCCCCCGCGTTTTGCGCTAAAGCACGTCGAGGCCCGGTCGTATCGGGTTTCACACCAACAAAAACCGTTTGACGGTCACGCAGTAGTTTGGGCACAAAGGTTTCAGCGTAAACCCAAGCCGCTTCCGGCTTGTTGAAAAAAGGAGGTTTTTCGAAGTGATACCGTGTGCCGGAGCGAAAATTCGCGCGCACTCGCACCGTGTCCGAACGCACCACCTCGTTGTTATCGCTGTCAATTTTCCACGCATTGAGATAACGAACCGACAGCACCCGCTCGCCCGGTGGCAACGCAATCGTCTTCGCCGAACCACGCGAAAACAAGGGAACCGTCTCATTATCAACCGACAACACCTCCAGCACATCGGGGATGGCAACAATAGCCGGGGCCACGCCCGGCGTATGCTGGCCCAATAGGATGGGCTTGTGCGAGGCGGTGCCCAAGCCAAGCAGCGGCGAATTCTGACAAGCCGTCAGCGCAAGCAGCGAACCCATCAGCACACCCAGCGCCACAACAACTCGACCTCGCTGACACAAAAATTTATTGACCACCCACATATCCTTTACCTCTCGGTCCAACACTAGCTCTCGGTCCAACACGTTCTCCAACACATTCTTCCACCTCTCGGTCAAGAACATTCCTCCACCTCTCGGTCAAGGGCTATATCGCCAGCACCTCATCCACGACCGGTTGAGATCGTGAGAACGCGTGCTGCAAACCCGTATACCGCAAGGTATCGGATACCGACAACACCCAATCAGGCCCAAAACAACGTATCGCTTTTTTCGGCCCCACCTTTTCATCATCGTGCCAGTTTACAGCAGGTCGGTTTACTCTAATTTGGTCTGTATCAAACGGTGCCTCCAAGGCAAGGGTTTCATCCAAAACGCAGCGAACACTCTCAATGGCCAGGCCAACCGTCATATCAAAAACACCCGGACATTCGATGCCAAAGCGCCTGAAATCACCACTCTCGGTTTCAGCAACCAACCACACGGCTGAACGCGACGACCTGCTCGCACGATGCGAGAACCAGTGCAAAGCCCTCGTCATCAAGGCATCCTCGTCGTTGATCCCCTTCATCCACCGTGAAAAATATCGCAAAAACGGTAATAACCAGGGCACAACCGGAATATACACCGCCAGAGGAATCGGCGATAGGAGCGGATCGGGGGCTTCGGTCACATCCGGAATCGATTCAGAGGCAGGAATGCGCCACCACTTCATACCCGCAATCCGATTTCCAGCCACCCAACGCATCGCCGCACGGCGGTGAACCGATAAAGCCTGCAAGAGGACACGCGCCCAATCCGAACGTGGTTTTTGCCGTCGACGTGAGCCCGGAGACAGCATACTGGGCACGTCAACAGGGTGACTGCAACGCTCAAGAAAATCGCGTACATAACCCGGTTCCGACAAAGGCAAACCAAACAACACCACATGTAAGAACCGAAAACGCTCATCACGCGCTTGATCACGTGCCACCGCTATCAAACTGTCCGTCACCGCGCTGTGAAATCCCGCGCTGTGGATCACCCGTACAGGTTGTCCACTCGGTTTGTCGCCCGGTTTTCCATGTAGTTGTTTTGCCATGTCGTGGATGCGGCCTTGCATCGATTCCGTCAGCGTATGAGGCAATATCACGCCCACATTCGCCTGCATAGCAATGCGCACCACCTGTTCACAGGAGCTTTCGCTCGATGCACAGTAGATCCACGCCACACCTTGCAAAGCCTTGATGGATTGCTCGACTTGATTGAGATCCAACAAACGCCACGGTAACTGATATTTATCGGCTAAAGCACGCAGTTTCGCGATGGATCGCCCTCCCATTATGGGCGTCATACCGCATGCCAAAGCTTTTTGAATAAGGCGTTCACCGAGACGACCCGTCGCACCATAGACCATCCAGGTACGCCGTCCTCTGCCTGGGCAAACATCCGATGGTGCTGATGAGTCATCCTTGCGAGCGTCCGTTTTCATCAC
>JARRRL010000061.1:0-997 GCA_037380725.1 Gammaproteobacteria bacterium
TGGCAGCCTTTAAGATTGAGCTGTGTTAATTGATTATTGTTGCAATATAATTTTTGAAGACTTACACATCCCTCAAGGTCAAGCGAACCCAATTGATTACGTATACAATGCACATCTTTCAAGGCATTACACCCCTTAAGATTCAGGCGAGTTAATTGATTATACGAGCATGACAATTTTTCCAGCCCCTTTAAATCTTCAAGATCCAATTGAGTAAATCGATTATTATCACACTTCAATTCTTTTAGCGCTTTGCAATGGTGCAACACGGGTGGCAGTGAAGATAACATCAAGTTAGACAAATCCAAAATCTCACTATTTTCTTTCACACAATCACGAATTCTTTTCACAGCGCTTGTCCGTTTTTCTTTTTTATCCTGACAACCCGGCTTATTCACCCAGTCATTTAGTAGCTCTTCCCAAGAGTCAGTATTGGTTTCCAAGGTATCATTCATTCGAAGCTGGCTCGAAGCAGCACTCATGTCCTCAACAACCAAGCTGTGTAAACGAGCTAAGCCGGTCAAGGAGTAGTCTTCTTCTATTTTCTTTACACAAGCAGAAATATCTATAGCACTTCGCGGTGAAGGGGATTGGGTCGTCGCTTGTCGAAAGAGCGCGGATTTCGTTACCGATCTATCGCTTAAGTTGTTCATAATCTAGCCTTCCAAAACAAGGTTCAAGGAATATTGTTTTTGAATTTATGAGACAGAAAAACACTGAAATATCTGCTCATAAATTTTTTCTCAGAGAGATTTTCATCCAGTTTTTTTCTAACAATCACTGGGTTATCTTTAAATTCTTCCTTGATCGAGGCAATCACGCCTCATTTAATTGTTTCCCAAACATGGGTGGTCAGCAGATCGTCATTAGCACTGTGTTTGTATAGGTTCTATTGCAATCGACTTCGAAGCATTCAAGTACCTGTTTGAGCGATAGCCAAATATGGCGGCTTATCAGATGACGCTGAAGCAATCCCACGCTGTCAGGATAGTTCTCG
>JARRRL010000061.1:1039-15123 GCA_037380725.1 Gammaproteobacteria bacterium
GCAACATTTTAGTTAACTATTCAAAGAAAAGGACACTCAGAAGACATATTCGCGCACTGGAATGAAGCATCGACAGGAGCTTGCAACCAATAAATTAATCCTCAGTCGATCGAGAAAACAATGGTAAAAAAATGGCGATAAAACAAATGGGACACCCACCACCCCATGTCCGATCTAACAAGCCTGATCTAAAATAAGATCTAAGCCTCTCTCACCTCTACTAAAACGCACAAAATATATACAGAAAACAAAACTGTTATATGATCACTGCTCACGGTCATTGATATCAACGTCGCTCTATTCTTGGATTCGTTGACTGTATATAAATATATGTATATAACATTAAAATCACGATAATTAAGCCTCGAAACTCACTCATCAGTTTAGAATACACGCCTTACTACCGTGTCGTTCCCCGATATATACGATGATCATTTCTATGCGGCCTATACACTTTATCTGGCAAAAATTTCGAACATCGCAGACAATGGATCGCAGACCGAGTGATACTGATCGCTTCAGTCTTTTCGATTGAAATTGCCCACTATGCCATCATGTCCAATCATTGCCATCTTGTGTTATGCCTGGATGATCGCACCGCTCACTAAATTATTGTGCTAAATCATGGGCGTCCCAAATCATTGGGTGTTACTATCGTGGGTGTCTCATTTGGCGCCCTTTGGTATCAACAATGGTATCATTGCCTGTGTTTTTCCTGCTGATTTGACTCTATCTTGTCGTATTCTGTAGGATTTGGCGCCTTTAAAGGCAGAACATTTAAAATGTGTGGGGTTCGCAATTTCTTTAATTGTGATCCTTCACCATCATAAGCATTATAAGAAATCATAAGAAGTCATATTAATAGAAGGTCATTCCATGGATAAAATTTCATCTGTCTGCAACAACTCCAAACAGTGGCTAGACCTCGTTCAAAATACAGCGACCCATGTCATGGCTGCTCTATCCATTCCCGGCTTCAGTCGCACATGTCAATATCAAGATTTACGTCAGGCCAGTCATGCAAGTCATCTTCAGCAATCTCGAACCGAGAAAGCCGTCACGGATGAACAGCTTAATTGTTGGATTGAACAAGGCAAGATTTCCATGGAACAAACGAATCCACAATATTTATACGATAATGAAGCAATTTCTGAAGAAATTCGAAACTTTATTGCGAATCTAATTTTCGATTTAAACGGTCAAACTGATCAGGATTCATTTACCCTGAGAAGCATTGATCTACCCTTGGCGCTTACACAAATTGCGGATATCCTTGCAGGAGACAACAATTTTCCTGGCTTTATTCCTATTCCACCGAATTCATCGAGAATCACTTTTTTTCCCCTGCGCGATCTCCGCAACAAATATTCAATGAGCCTTATTGATATGGCCATATACCGGGGCTATACCGAGGCCATTCGTGCGCTCCTAGCAATGGGTGTCTCCATTGATCAAAGGATGCCTAACGGCGCGACGCTTGTCCATACCGCCGCCAGCAATGGAAAAATCAATACCATTAACACTCTCATAGCATTGGGCGCCAATGTCAATGAACCGGACAATGATGGCGCTACACCTCTTTTTTACGCCGCCAAAAATGATCAAGCCATAGCCATTGACACCCTCAAAAAACTAAACGCAGATGTCAATATACCGAACATCGAAGGCAAGACGCCTGTTTTTATCGCCGCTCAAAATAACAACGTCAATGCTATTCGTGTGCTCAAAAAGGTAGAGGCTGATATTCATCAACCCAACATTCATGACAAAACGCCTATCAGTATCGCCAAAGAAAACAGTTTCACCCGCATTGTTCGCCACCTCAGCAAAGGAGTTACACAGAAACAGCTTGATCTTTGGGTTAAGGAAGGCAGACTTTCCAAAATGGATGCAAAACTAGAGCATCCTCACAAGAATGAAAAAATCGCCAGAAAGCTTCGAGAATTTTTTAAGGATACCATTAATGCTTACAACTCTGCTGATCCCGATGATCCACCTGCCCTGGCAGGGATTGATCTGCCCTTAGCGCTTCAGCAGATTGCTCATACGATTGCAGGAGACCATCAAGTACCTGGCTTTATCCCTTTAAATTACCCTAAAGGCTTTACTCTGCAAATTCGTGATCGGCAGTCAAGAGGGCTCTTCCATTTTGCTACCTATCACAATCATCTCGAAGCCATTAAAATGCTCGCAGCACTTGGCGGCAAAGCCAATCAATGGTTCTCTGATGGTAAGAGTCCTCTCCATTTCGCTGCTTACAATGGCCAAATCGATGCCATTCGCACCCTCGTAGCAGCGGGCGCCTCCATTAATAGACCCAATAACAAAGGTACAACACCGCTCTTTTTGGCAGCACAAAACGGCCAGATCAATGCCATACACGCCCTCCTAGATCTGGGCGCCAATGTCAATGAGCGAATGAATAATTTTGAAACGCCTGTCTTTTTCGCTGCACGATTCGGCCACTCCGACGCCATCACCACCCTCAAAAAACGCGGTGCCGAAATCAATGCCCGGATGAGTGAGGATGGCACATCAGCTATTTTCTTCGCCGCCCACGAGGGTCATACTGACGCCGTTCGCACGCTCATAGATTTGGGTGCCGATTATCGTTCCCCCAACCGAGATGGAAAAACGCCTCTCGAAATCGCCAAAAACAGAGGCTACCCTGATATTGTTCGCCTTCTCAGTAATCCGTAGATAACGTATAAACCCACTCAGCTTCAGGACATTATTGTACCCAACATTTTATCATCAACTCAGCTAAAGCTTGATTGAAAGCGGGTATTGTTCTGAATATCATATTTTAATGACCTATTCGCCAGACTCTATTTCTGATCGGTCATGAAACATCCTTTTCTGGCACCATAATTTCCTGGCACCATAAATAGATCATAGGCATCCTAAATAAGGGGTATACCCTTTGTCCCCTCAAAATCGACAATTTGCTTGACAACCATCGACTGGCGATGATTAAATTTTCCAGCCCATACGTACGCCCTTGATCATTCACTAACGGCTACCTCATTCCAGGAAGCGCTTAGGAAGATGGCAAAACACAAATCAGCCCTTGCGCTTTGAGACAACGAAAGCGCCGTAAGAAACGTGTCTCAGTACCCCCAGAATACTGGCGTGACCATGAAGACGAGCATACCCGAATCAGTCCTAATGCTTTGTCACTACGAAAGCACAAAAAATTAAAATCAAAAGCCTTTGTTGGCGAAAAGCCTCGTATTCCTTATCAAACCGGGGGAACAAGCGCGGCTATCACGTTGGCTGACAGCAATAGCGTTAATGCTTCATGCTTGAATTAAACCGGCAATGGTCTTTTAAATTTTTTACGACAAACCCACTTAGATGCCCCCCCTAAATCAAGGAGTCCCATTTTGCCATTGGTAATTTAGCATGTAGTCGATCGCACTTTGCTGCGCATTCACATCGTCTAGCCAGTGAGAAAAAGCGGTCTCAGACCCGAATTGAGCGAGGGATTCATAATTCTCCATTGTGACTTGCGGTGCTGGTTCGTGCAGAGGCGGTGCATTTGAACCTGATGCTGAACGGGCAAGGATTGGGCTGTTTTGTCTAGCGCTATTGCTGTCAGCCAACGTGATAGCCGCGCTTGTTTCCCCGGTTTGATGAGGAACATCAGACTCTTCGCCAACATGCGCTGCTGACTTTAATCTTTTGCGCTTTCGCTCTTCCAAAGTATAAATTCTGATGAGGGCATGGTCACCTTCATTGCGACGCCTGAGTTCCTGGGGTACGGGGACAAGTTTCCTGTTGCGCTTTCGTTTTGCCAAAGCAGTAGAGCTGATTAGAGTATGTTCATCTTCATTTTTAAGCCTGAATTCCGAGGGTACGGAGACAAGTTCCCTACAGCGCTTTCGATGTGTTAATGCATCAAAGCTGATTCGGGTATGCTCATTTTCATTGTCAAGCCAATATTCCGGGGGAACCGAAACAAGCTTTTGTTTGGATATTCGTTTTGATAAGGTGTTAGCTTTGATTCGAGTATTTTCATCTTCATGGTGAAGCCTATGTTCCGGGGGCACTGGAACAAGCTTTTGTTTGGGTTTGCTCGGCTCCAAGCGGCCTTGAATGAGGGACCGCTTGATGCAGGCCTTGAGTCGAGTTTGAAGCGTTAATTCGATTATTGCTATCAGTCAAAGTGTTAGCCGCGCTTGTTTCCCCAGCTTGATGAAGAGCATGAGGCATTTCAACAAAAAGCGTTGTTGAATTTAATTTTTTGAGCTTTCGTCGTGTCAAAGTACGAGTACTGATGAGAGCATGCTCATCTTCATTATGACGCCTGTATTCCAGGGGTATGGGGACAAGTTCCTTGTTGCGCATTCGTAGCGCCAAAGCATTAGGACTGATTCGGGTATGCTCGTCTTCATGGTCACGCCAGTATTCTGGGGGTACCGGAACACGCTCCCTATGGCGCTTTCGTTTAAACAAAGCATTAGAACTGATTCGGGTATGCTCATCCTCATTGTCACGCCTGTATTCCGGAGGCACTGGGACAAGCTTTCGTTTGGGTTTGCTCGGCTTCAAGTGGCCTTGAGCGCGGGCGACACTGTTATGTTCGACGCTCAGATGAACTTCGCTAGAAGTGCTGCTGGGACTTCTAAGATCGACGGTAGCCGAAGTGTCGACTCTATGATAAGGATAAGTCAAAGATTCAGGTAAGTTAAAGATCGGGTCCAGCTCAGAAAACAAGCTTGGAATGTTTGTCTCATTTTCATGGGCCGCTTGATGCAGCCCTTGTGTCCAGCTTGAAGCGTTAATTCGAGTGTTCATAAAATTGTTCATAGCTCTTTAAGTATTCTTTATACTGTAAGGATTCAGGGCATCAAGTGATCTTATCCATCAATATCCGCTGCCCGCTGATATAGACCGTCAGCAGGCTTGCTCGAAAAGATCCTCCTGAGCCAAGCGTGTCATTTTAGAACGTCTAAAAATTGATACCAAGCAATGCCTTTATTGTACCCAACATTTTAGAGTCAATTTAAAAATTTGTAGGGAAATATCATCCGAGCCAGAAAGTATACCAGAGTTTAAATTGCCGCTGAGCTCTAGGTATGCGGAACATCCAAATGGCTTCATGGGTAAAATCCTCCCTTCCCCGCGACTCATCAACTCCAGTAAAGTTTAATTGAAATCAGGCTATTACTCGGAATATCATATTTTAATGGTCTATTCGCGAGACTCCATTCGCCAATACACGCCCTACTATAGATAGAGCACTGATGCAAGGTGTCTCGCGATCCATCGGCAATGCAATACTATTTATCTGAGAAACCTCTCGATAAATCACTCTAAATCACGGGATTCCATTTTTCCAGTGGCAATATAGCATATAATCGATCGCACTTTGTTGCGCATCCACATCGTCTAGCCAGTGAGAAAAAGCTGTATCAGACACAAATTGAGGGAGGGATTCATAATTCTCCATTGTGCCTTGCGGTGTTGTTTCGTGCAGGGGCGCTGCATTCGAACCAGATGGTGAACGGGTAAAGATTGGACTGTTTTGTCTAGCGCTATTGCTGTCAGTCAACGTGTTCACCACGCTGGTTTCCCCAGCTTGATGAGAAGCATGAGACTTTTCGCTAGAAAGCGCTGCTGACTTTAATTTTTTGTGCTTTCGTAGTGTCAAAGCATTAGGGCTGATTCGGGTATGCTCATTTTCATTGTCACGCCTGTATTCCAGGGGTACGGGGACACCTTCCTTGTTGCGCTTTCGTAGTATCAAAGCATTAGGGCTGATTCGGGTATGCTCATTTTCATTGTCACGCCGGTATTCCGGGGGTACTGGGACACATGTCCTACGGCGCTTTCGTTGAGCCAAAGCATCCGGACTGATAAGAGCATACTCATCTTCATTGTTAATCCTGAATTCCGGGGGTACTGGGACAAGTACCCTACGGTGCTTTCGTTGAGTCAAAACATCAGGACTGATAAGAGTATGCTCATCTTCATTATTAATCCTGAATTCCGGGGGTACTGGGACAAGTCCCTTACGGTACTTTCGTTGCGCCAAAGCATTAGGACTGATTAGGGAATGCTCATTCTCATGGGAAAGCCAGTATTCCGGGGGCACCGGAACAAGCTTTGGGTTGGGTTTACTCGGTTTCAAGTGGTCTTGGGCGAGGGCGGCACTGTTATGTTCGCCGCTCAGTTGAACTTCGCCAGAAGTGGTGCTGGAACTTCTGAGATCGGTGGTGGCCGAAGTTTCGACTCTATGATAAGGATAAGCCAAAGATTCAGTTAAGTTGGAGATCCGGTGCAGCTCAGAAAACGAGTTTGGAATGTTTGCCTGATTTCCATGGGCTGCTTGATGCGGGCCTTGAGTCCAGTTTGAAGCGTTAATTCGATTGTTCATAAAATTGTTCATAGCTCTTTATGCATTCTTTATGATGATATAAGGATCCAGAGCGTCACGTGATATTACCCATCAATATCCGCTGCCCGTTGAGATAGATCGTCAGCAGGCTTGCTCAAAAGATCCTCCTGAGCCAAGCGTATCATTTTAGGAGGTCTAAAAACCAACACCAAGCACTGCCTTTATTGTACCCAACATTTTAGAATCAACTTGAAAAATTTTCAGGGAAATATCACTCAATCCAAAAAGCATGCCAGAGTTAGAATCATCACTGAGCCCAAGGTATGCGGAACCGCCAAATGGCTTCATGGATAAAAATCGACCTTCCCCGCTACGCATCAACTCCAGTTAAGCTTGATCGCTACAGAGGTCAAGGTATTTAGTCGTTGGCGCGAATACTGTATGCCTGAAATCTAAAGACAGGCATGGATTCGTCTCTCTTTATACGAGTATTAAAATCAATTTTCCTTCTCTTGACAGTGACGGGTGCGCCGATTGTTACAGGGAGCGGGATGGGTTACAGGTCTATTGTTTATAATTCAGCTCTTCAGAAAAAATTCAGGGAATATTGCTCATGAATTCATGAAACCGAAAAATACTGAAGCACCTGATCATAATCCGCTTGTTCGTGAATATGTTGCTCTATATTTTTTCCAGCAATTTCTGGGTAATCTTTAAACTCTTCTTTGATCGACTCAATCACACCATCTTTGATTAACCCCCAAACAGGGACAGTCAGCAAGTTATTGTTATTCTTTAACTCATCATCAACATCGCGATTATCTTTGCGCAACGTTTTAGCGGCTTTATTAATCATATTGGTGAGACTGAGCCGAAAAGTTTCGACTGTCACCATGAAGGAGGTCGTGCCTTGAATAACCGAAACCAATTTTTCTGATATTTTATTAAAGGTGCCTGCTGCGCAGATATTATCGGCATCTGCATCATTGTCTTTAGGGTTATGCGCAGCATCCAGGTTGTTTCCTCGTTTGATTTCGTATAAGGCGTCAACAAGAACCTTTTTGGCGTCAATTTCCAACACATGAGACTCTCGCTGCGCTGAATCTTTGGCAGCCAACCAGGCCAAGGCTAAAAATTCTTTGATCGTGATCTCGGAGGCACCGTCACGGTAATCTAAATGCGCTGGAGACGCTATCCATTTTTGTGCGGTTAAATTTTTGTAATGATCATTGGCATAGCCATTAATAACTTTCGCGCCATCGACAGGCAGCTGCCTGACCCATTCACAAAAATCTAAATACGCTTGCGGCAGGTTTTGTGCTGAGTTGGATGACTTCAGCCTCACTGCATTCCGAGAGGCGCATCTGTGTATGCTCTCGGTATGGGTATTTTGCGCATAATTGAATGCTTGATGACGCGCCTGAATTGGCCTTATATCAATATAAATATCTTGGTTATTTCTAATTCTTTCAGGAAACTGTTGCCACCCAATGGCCGTGTTGGAGCATACAACATGCCTCACCCCTTCCATCTCCAACAAAAAATCCAAACGATCAAATCTTAGATTATGATTGTTTGCACAAATTAATTCTCTCAGCCCGCTGCAGCCCTCAAGGTTAAGCTGTGTTAATTGATTATTGATGCAACTCATGGCTTTCAAAGTGCTGCAGCGTTTAAGACTCAGTTGAGTTATTTGATTATTTCCACAATCCAGATACACCAGAGCACCGTGACCTTCAATATTTAATTGATTCAATCGATTATTTCTGCAATTCAAACTTCTCAGCGCTCCGCAGCCCTCAACATTCAGATCAGTTAATTGATTGTTTTCGCAACTCAACCAATCCAGAGCGTCACAGCCCTTAAGGCTCAGTTGATTTATTTTATTATTTTTGCATATTATATCTGTCAGCGTGTTGCAACCCTCAAGATTCAGCTGAGTTAATAGATTATTTTTGCAAGAAAATCTTTCCAGCGCCTTACAATGATGCAGAACAGAAGGCAGCGAGGATAAGCCCAAACTTGACAAATCCAAATCCTCTAAATTTCCTCTAATACAATCAGAAATTCTTTCTTGGGCAGTTTCCCGCAGTAATTTTTCAACAGTATTTTTAGAATCATTTACCCATTCGCAAAGTGCCTTCTCCCAGGATTTGGTATTGTTTTCCAGAGCATAATCCATCTGAGACTGACTCGATACAGCTCTCATGTCCTCAATAACTGATGCTTGTGAACGAGAAAAGGCAGGGATGGATTCACCTCTCTCTGCAGGAGTCTTAACATCTATTTTCCTTCTTATTGGTGGACATTGAGACGCCGATGCTTGCGCGGGTGCGGAATGGGTTACAGGTCTATTGTTCATAATCCAGCTTTTCAGAATACCGTTCAGAGCATGTTGCTCATGTATTTATGGGAGCGAGAAACACAGGAACAGCCGACCATAATCAGATTATTCGCAGAGCGATTGACTCAGTTTCTTCATGACAATGATTACATATTATTTACTAGAAAATATCCCATGGATCAGAAGGAGGTACAGATCGGTTCTCACTTTCACTGAGCGCATCCCTAATACGTTATTAAGTCCATCATCTGGCTTCTCATTAATGCATTTATTAAGGTGAGTGTCAGTCTCCTCCTTCCTTACTTTGTAGAGATGTCCCATCACTTCAAAAATAAATTCAATGCTCAGTCTATCAGCAGCATTCAGGTTTCCACTTTTGAGCAGTTGCTCCAGCCTAGCCGCTCCAGCTTCACGAATCCGCGGACTTGGATGGCGAGTGTAACGCGGGGAAATCAAATCCTTTGGCTTAATGTCTCCGCCTTTAATCCATTTAAGTTGTTTAATCTCACTGGCCTTTCGAACGTATGGATCGGAATGATCTGCGTAATCATCAGCATGTGGCGTTTTATCATTATATATTTCAACTCTCAACCTAGCATTTTCTAGAAATCGAGTGTCTCTGACTGCTGCACGCATAGCCCTTGATACACAAGATAATCTGGCAACATCTTTCTCGCCTTCAGCATGATGCACTTCAAAAAGTTTTTCTAATACAGTTTGGATTAAATCATTCGGTAAATTTGAAAAAAATGAATCGCCACTGCTTTTATTGCGAGCGACACGGACAGCCGAGTCAAAGTTCATTTGCAACTTCCTTCAAATACAATCAGTTTTTTATGATGTCAGCATTTCTTATGAGGAGTTCCGCAATCTTTATATCTGATTAACGTAAAGATTTATTTTGCCGGCCACAGGCACGGAATCACATATATTTAATTACACAGGAAAAATTATATGGGATAGCCAAAACGGTCGCATCCCTAAAAGTATGCCCACTTATTTTAACGCGTCTCAACATCGACACCAAACAATGGCTTTATTGTACCCAGCATGTTGAGAGTCGATTTAAATATTATATTGAGAAATATCACTCGATCCAAAAAGCTGACCAGAACTTGAATCGCCACAGAGCTCAAGATGTGCGGGACAGTCAGATGGCTTTTGGGTAGAATTTGTCCTTCCCCACTATTCATCACCTCCAGTCAAGCGTGGCTGGAAGCAGGCTATTGCTCCGAATATCGTGCTTTGATGTTATTTTAGACAAATTATATTTCTTACCTCAAAGAGGACAATTTCCCTTCCTAACTATTCAGGCAAAAACTGACGGGGTGCTCCCTGACTGATTGATTTATACCTTATCGATCAAGAAACATACTTTTACTGTCCGTCTAAATTATCACCCTACACTCATCATCACCCTAAATCATGGGTGTGCCATTTTGCCATCGTAGGAGTTGAGATGAAAGTGCTTTTCCAGCTCTGGTTTAATCTGCAGTTTCACGATCATTTGGCCAATGTGCTCGTTTACCCTCGGCACCCACTGCCCGCACCCCAGCATCGATCTTGCGAATCTCTACATGCAATTACGGTGGCGCTTGCTAACTGCCTGATGATAAACGATTCCACAGCTTGCAGACTTTGACTGCCAATCCCCGCACTTCTTGTATTGGCATTGACCTGCTTGCAAGCCTCTAAGAAAAGAGGTTTTGTGACATATAAAGTTTTTTGCCTCTTGACCCAGTTCCTCCCACGAGGTGATCGACCTTCTTCACCCAGCTGGGCTGTCCGCCCCCTTTGCTCCACCTCCGTTACAAGACTTTCGCCTTTCGTTATGCCACACGAACGTAGCGTAAGGCGGCCAAATTGATGACACTATTAACTTTTCGCTTCTAAAGCTGCCAGCACCGAAATTGGCTGTTTTTTTCACTTTACTGCAATACACAAAAATTACCACCGCTTAGATGGTGTCAATTATCTGAAAACGTTAGAATAATAATAGAATTTACAGTTTGATCTCGAATCCAATGAAAACGACGATTTGCTCCTGACCTTCAATGTCTCAGTGGTCTTCCAGGTTGATGTCATTGCCTCGATCAAACTGATTTTGTGAATTCATTACAATACTTGAATCTTAATTGCGCCAAAGCAAGAGCAAGAGCAAGCGGAGCGCAGCAACGGTTGCCCACTATTAAAGAGTCCGATGTCATAAAAAAGAATACTCATGAAACAGAAAAATATTGAAGCACTTGCTCATAATCTGTCTGTTCATGGATGTGTTGACTCAGTTTCTTTCCGGCAATTTTTGGATGATTTTTAAATTCGTCCTTGATCGAAGCAATCACGTTTGCTTTGATTTTTTTCCAAACATTAGCGGACAGAAAATTGTTGTTTTCATTCAGCTCATGATCAACGCTGGGGTTTTCATTGCGCTTGTCCTTGACAGCCTTTTTAATCGTACTGAAGAGACTCAGCTGAAATGTTTCGGCTGTCACCATGTATGAGGCCATGCCCTGGATGACCGAAACTAATTTTTCTGAAATTTTATTAAAGGTGCCTGATGCACAGATATTATCGTCACTCCCACCATTGTCTTTAGGGACATGAGCAGCATCCAGGTTATATCCCCGTCTGATTTCGTATAAGGCGTCAACAAGAACCTTTTTGGCGCTGATTTCCAATACATGGGGCTCTCGCTGTGTTGGATCTTTGGCAGCCAGCCAGGCTAAGGCTATGAATTCTTTGACACTGACTTTAGAGGTTCCATCTCTTTCTTCTAAATGCTGTGGATCTTTTATCCATTGTTTTGCAGTTAAATTTTTGAAGTCATCATTAACATAACCATCAAGAATGTCCGCGCCATCGACAGGTTGTTGTCCGATCCATTTACAAAACTCTAAATACGCTTCCTCTAAGTTTTGGGTTGAGTATTTTGATTTCAGTGTTAGTGCATTTTGAGAAGCGCATCGATGTATGCTCTGAACATGTGTGTTTTGAGCGTTGTTTAATGCTTGATTACTCTCTCGTTGCGGCCTGATGTCAATATAAATACCCGGAGCATTCCGGATACCTGCGGGTAACAAATCCCATTCAATGGCTGTATTGGAGCATTCAATATGACTCAAAATACTCATACCCATCAAAAACTCCGGATGATCAAATTTCAATTTATTATTATCGGAGCAACATATATTCCTGATCGCACTGGAATTTTCAAGATTCAGTTGAGTTAATCTATTTTTACTGCAATACAACACCTCCAATTCTTCACAGCCGTTAAGATTCAGCCGAGTTAATCTATTTTTATTACAATACAATTTTTCCAATTCTTTGCAACCTTCAAGATTCAATTGCGTTAATTTATTATCACAACAATACAAAGATCTTAGCGTCTTACAACCTTCAAGATTCAGTTGAGTTAATTTATTTGTGCCGCAATTCAACTCTCTCAATGCTTTGCAATAACTCAGAACAGGGGGCAACGAAGATAACTTTAATCCATGCAATTCCAAACTTTCATGGTTTTCCTTAATGCAAGCACTGATCCTTTCTCTGGCAATTTTTCGATTTGTTTTTTCATGCAAATCGAACAAGCCCACACTATTAACCCACTCATCAAGTATTTTATTCCAAGAACCAGTATTAAACTCTAACGCGAGAATATTGTTCACGCGAGGCCAGCTCGAAGCAGCGCTCATATCCTCAGCAACCGAGGTGCGCAAAAGTGCTGAGCGAGGTATGGAACAGTCTACCTCTATTTTCTCTACTCGCGCCATTAAGCCCAAACTTCTTTGTCGTGAAGCGCCTTGGGGTGCCGCTTGATGACTAGGAGAAGAATGCTTTACAGATCTATTTTTAAGTGTATTCATAATCTAGCGTTCCATCGCGGATTTAACTCATTTTTGTAATTATTGGTTTCAATCCAAAAACCACTTCATTCGGCGTTTTGAATTCCCAAGCATTTTCTTGACCTGTTATTCAGGCGATCCATAATGTGCTGAACGTCTGTATCTGTCAATAAATTGAAATTCGCGTTTTTAGGTGAACATTACCTAATCAGGCATGTTACACTTCTTGGTGTCTTACGTTGGGTCGGTCGCTTGCACAGTGTCGTGTAGGCAAAGAACGTGCTTTTCCCCTTGCAGGTTATATTGATTTTGCAGGAAAATTTTTCAGCGCTTACTTTTACATTTACACGTCTATTAGCCATTAAACAACCAAAAGCAAGCTCTGATGATCGACAGCCAGCCATATGGATACTACAGCTGACTGCCTTCCCGGAAATTGCACTTACGCATTGAGCCTGTGCATAATAAAGTTCAGGGAATCCAAAACAAAGTGTTGTTAATCATGTTCCTGAATTTTTGATACAGCGAAATACTGAAGCACCTGCTCATAATCCGTTTGCTCGGAAATGTGTTGATCCAGATCTTTTCCAGCAATCGTTGGATTATCTTTAAATTCTTCCTTGATCGAATCAATCACGTCTGTTTTAATTTTTCCCCAGACATCAGCGGTCAGCAAGTTATTGTTTTCATTCAATGCATCATCAACACTACGGTTATCTTTACGCAGTGCTTTGACAGCCTTTCTAAGCGTGCTGTTAAGGCTGAACTGAAAAGTTTCTGCTGTCACCATGAAAGAGCTCATGCCTTGAATGACCGAAACCAGTTTTTCTGATATTTTATTAAAGGTGCCTGGTGCGCAGATATTCTCGGCATCCTTATCATCGTCTTTAGGGTTATGAGCAGCATCCAGGTTGTATCCCCGTCTGATTTCGTATAGCGCGTCAATAAAAACCTTTTTGGCGTCGATTTCCAATACATCAGACTCTCTCTGCGCTGGATCTTTAGCAGCCTGCCAGGCCAAGGCTAAGAATCCTTTAACAGTGAGATCAGAGGTTTGATCTTTGTGTTCCAAATACTGTGGATTGGCGATCCATTCTTTTGCAGTTAAATTTTTATAGCTATCATTGGCATATCCATTAAGGATGGCAGCGCCATCGACAGGCAGTTGATTGATCCATTTACAAAATTCTAAATACCCTTCCTCCAGATTGTGAGTTGAATATTTTGATTTCAATGTTAGTGCATTTTGAGAGGCACATCTGTGTATGCTCTCGGTATGGGTATTTTGCGCGTAATTTAATGCTTGATGATGCTCCTCCTGCGGTCTTATATCAATAAAAATATTCTGATTGTCTCTGATCGCTTCAGGAAGTTGGCCCCAGCCAATGGCCGTATTGGAGAATGCAATATGTCTCAACTCTGCCATCTCCAACAAAAAATCTAAATGCTCAAATCGTAGAATATGATTGTTTTTGCAATACAACTGTTGCAACCGATTGCAGCCCTTAAGATTCAGTTGCGTGAGTCGATTTTCTGTGCAAAGTAGATTCAT
>JARRRL010000062.1:0-9952 GCA_037380725.1 Gammaproteobacteria bacterium
CGCCGCTTAGCTTGGCGTTAGGCAAGAAAATGAAAGAAGCAATTCATAAACATCTGCCCGCGGAGCTAGATAGGTCCAGCAAATCGGACACTGTATTCATAATTTCGGGCGTAACGTTCAATCTTTTGGTGTTGTTTGTCAACTGGGTACAAGCTATCGGGCTGGGGCGATCGAAAGGAAATATAATATTTTCGGTCTTTTTATCCTCGACGCCGCTGTTGTCACGGCTTCAGTACTTATGGCGCTCGTCAACAGTAAAAAGATGTGCGGCAGTATTCATGGCGCTCTCGAAAAGCTTTATAAAGATACTGAAGTGGCTGAGTACATGCCACAAGGCATTGGTGAACTAGGGAAGAAGCGATTCGTTTTGTCTATCATTGTCGTATTGGGTACTGGCTTTCTTGCAGTTGTGATCCCACTACTGGCGATGTAGAGATAATCCGATTTCTGGTGAAGAAATATACGAAATGTTTAGGTAGCCTCTTTGCCTTAGGCTTCCTTCAGATCCATCATTGGCCCTACAACATCTGTATTCCCTGTTGGGCAGCATCGTAGGGTTTCTTCTGGCACCCTTGCCTTCGGCTACACTTTCCCTTCTCCCAGGGCAGTGGCTGGACTTGAACCAGCTAGAACGGTGGCATGCTGGTCACACGCTTTTCCGTTGCGGCTTCGCCTCCACTGCAAAGCTGCGCGTGTTGGCGACGTTATAAGTAATCAATAATGAAACGAATATTCGATAGATACGAACCAGATGAATGGACAACTGACGGAGCAATGATCCTGTCAGATGAGAGTGTTTTAAAAATTAAAACTGTTCTTGCTAGAGGTCCTATTATCGTTCAGCATTGGTTCTATCGTGGGGCGAGCTGCCCAAGTGTTTTCGGCTTCGACGACTTCGAGGAGTTTTAATGAAGTCTGTACACAAGAAAACGTAGTCACTGAAGGTAAGCTTCATGATACAGATGGTTGTATCCCGAAAAAAGGGGCCTATTAGTGAATAGTCAGCTGTTGATTCCGATGTTTGTCCATGTTTCTTGGGCGGGGCTTTTATACGTACTACTCACGATTATGAGAGCACCAAGCATATGGAATATTGGAGCTCGGGAAGATGGCACAAATCCTTGGGCTGAACTTGAGCCAAGAACGAGTGCAAATCTGTCCAATCAGTTTGAGTGGCCCCTATTTTTCTACATAGTCTGCATTTTAGTATTGCTGAATGACCGAATTAGTGAAGAACCGTATATCTGGCTGGCTTGGACTTTTGTAATAGGTCGCATTCTGCACAGCTTTGTACAGATCCTTACGAGGAATATAAGATTGAGAGGGATCGTTTTTACAATCAATTTTGTAGCTGTATTTGGTATGTGGGCTGCCTTATTAGTAGACTATCTAGGATAGTGCATATCAATCACATAACCAGCAAATGCACCGTGGACCCAACTCAAACCGCGTTCGTCCAACTGAATGACTTCATTCAGTTGCTGGACTATTGTATCAGGCCACTCGTTTTCTTGTTTTTAGCAAAATGCAGAGTGATTGAAATTGGGGCTGCCGTTTGTGGCGTGGCGGTTGCATCTTTCAGATGGAAATCGCCAACACAACAGGGATTCATTGACTCCTGTCAGTGTGGATTCCCGCTTGCGCGGGAATGACGAATAAACCAAGAAGCTACCATCGCCTACCAACGCCCTACAACTCATGCGCCTGGACCGCCCCACCCACTTGCTTCGCTTGCTCAACAACCCGCGCATGATGCGTAAACAAGATCACTTGCGTCTTCTCCGCCAACGTCGCCAACGCCTTCAAAGCGGCTTGTGAGCGAGCATCATCAAAGTCCACCAGGATATCATCGACAATAAAAGGCATCGGCTCCGACGATCCCATGTATTTTTCCAACGACGCAAGTCGTAAAGCCAAGTACAGTTGGTCCCGTGTCCCTGAACTCATTCCTTCCACCGCCACACGCCCTCCCCCCGACCGTAGGCCAATAAGGACGGGCTCATCCCGTTCGTTGAAGTCGGCCAGAAGACCATCGAACGAGTCAAGCGTCAGTGCCGAGAAATGCTCGCTGGCGCGTTTGAGCAATGGCCCTTGGTTTTCCTGCCGGTAACGCTCAATCTGGTCGCGCAATATCTTGCCAGCCAATTTTGCCCGAATATAACGCTCGGCATCTGAACGAATACGGGCTACGGTGGCCTTGGCCTGGTCAGCAAGCGCTACCGCGCGATCACTGCCGTCCATCAGTTCGACTTCTTTTTCTTTACGGCCTTTTGCCTCGGCAAGCGCTGTACGCTTAGGTTCGAGTTCTTCCTCGATTTTAGTGATCAATTCTGCGATTCGTCCTGGCAAGCTATCCGGGTCAATGCGCTCCGCCTGGGCCTCCAATGCCGCAATCGTACTGCCCTCCCCGGCATCCAGAATCGCCTGCTCGATCGATTCACACTCGCCCTTGAGTCGCAGAAAATCAACGGAACGACGCTCCACTACCTCAAGTTCAGCAGGATTATCGCATTTTGCTTCCACGCATAACGCATCCAGGCGCTCTTTCATGGCCTGAATGGAAACGTTCGAGTCCTGAATTTCCTGCTGGGCCTGTTGGATTTGCTCTTCAATCTGCTGACGCTTGGTCTGTCGTGATCGGTTTTCCGAGAGCAGCGCGTTGAGGCGAATGACCGCATCATCGGCGGATAGTGTGGCCAGCTCGGGGGCAAGACTGTTTACCAGGGTCGCCACTTGGGCTCGGAACAGAGTTTCTTCATTATGAATGGCGGCGATGCGTATACGCAGTTTTTCCACTTCACCCAATTTTGAAAACAGGGTTCTGAGGTTTTCAAAATAATCATCAAGCTCGGCGGGCGAGGCCTCGCTGCGCAGACCAACACGCTGCATCTGCTCCGCCCACTGCAACTGCCACGCTTGATGCGCCGCCGTTGCCAAAGCATGCTCTTTCTTTAATGCCGCAATGTCCGATTCCCAAACCTTTACTTGCTGATTCAAAGTATCCCGCTTACGATGGGCTTCATCGAGCTGATGGACCAAGGCCTCGCATTCCAGAAGCACGTGTTCAAGATCCTGCGGCGTTGAAAGCGAATTTCCCATCGTTTTTTGTACGGTTTTTTGCGCTGTATTTTCCAGTACGCCCCGTTCGTCATTCAGCCTTTGGATATGCGTGCGGCGATCCAATTCAAGCTCAGTCACTTTTTGGCTAAGAACGTTGCGTTGCCCCACCTGATCCCGCAGTTTTTCATAGGTATCCTGCCACACACGCATTTCCGGCGGCGTGCGAGGGGTAATGTGAGACTGCGCCCACAGTGCTTGCCAATCCGAATCCAATTGCGTTTTTTCCGCGTTTATTACGTCAAGCTGCTCATCAAGCTGCTGCGCTTGCTGTTGACTGCTTGCCTGTCGAGCTTGCAGGCTTGCCAGTTTATGCACCCGGTCAGCTTCACGACGCAGTCGATCGGACACATCGTCTGCGTCGGTGAGACGATGTTCGAAGGTATCCGGCAGCACGCCGTCAGCCTGGCGCGCAATCCTCTCCTCTGATACGTCCTCCCCCATCACCCATTGGCGACGCAGCAACTGCCAAACCGCATCCCGTTCGGCGCGCGCCTGAAGAAGCGCCGTTTCTGTTGGCACATCCCCAACACGACCGATTTCGTCCAGTGCCTGTGAAAACTCCTGTAACTCATCAATTATCGCGTCTTTTTTCTCTTCAAGTCGCTGTGTGCGTTTTAAGAGTTCCGCGTAGCGCACTTCAAATTGATGAATGCTCTCCCGGCTTGGCAACGCCAAGGTCGCCACGTCTTCCAACGCACCGTCCCAGAGCGTGAGTCGCGCGAGATCCTCCACGCACGTTACCTGAAGACTGGCCAGCTGACGCTGCGTGGTTTGGATTAATGCATCCAAGTCTCCTTGTTTTCGAGCCGCGAGTATCGCTCGGTGCAGTGCATCCGTTGGGCCCGATTCGGCAATGTCGTCACGTTCCGCGCGGGCTGTCTTCAAGCGCTGCTCGGTTTCACGCAGACTCGATTCGGCTTGTTCTACGCGGGCCTTCAGCACCGCCGCTTGGCTACCCAAATCGGTAATGGCTTGTCGTCTGGCCAAAACCGGGCGCAGTTGCTCAACAGCCTGAAACTCAGCATCACGCTCAAGCGTGGATTTACCATCAGGCACGGATTTACCATCAGGCGTGGATTTACCATCAGGCGCGGATTTACCATCAGGCGTAAGCGCAAGATCGGGACGATGCGTTTTGAGTATGGACACTGCGTCCGCCACGAATTGCTGCGTTTCTGCTTCAAGCTGCGGTCTGTCTTGCTGTGCTTTTCGATAAGCACCGAGACGCGCATGAAGCGCTGCAATATTCTCTGCCTGTTCCAGTACCGCCGGGTGGATGGATAAGCCTTCCCGTTGCTGTTGATACCCCTCAAGGCGCGGGGTTGCCTTAGCCACGATGGTTTGAGCGGTTTCCAATGCATTAATTGCTTTTCGACGTCGTTCGGAAAAATCCTCATGCAGGACGACTACCTCGCCAAGCCCTTCTCGCTCCTGAATCAACTCGCGACGTCGGGAAAGCTTCGGCAAAACGCGCTGAATACGTTGCAAACGATTGACCTCAGTCCGGCACACGGTGAGTTCAGCCTGGATTTTCTGCAGGTCGTCCGTGGCGCCACGCCAGGCGCGACGATGTTGATCCCATTCTCTGGCGGAAAGCGAGCACTTTTTGATTTCCGCTTTCAGGTCTAAGTGCGTTCGTATGGCGGCGTTAATCAGGGGTTTTGAACCGCTGGGAAGAAAAAGAATTTTCGCCGACTCATCCAGTTCATTCAGCACAGCGTGTAGCGCGTGACTGCCCAGCGCCGCAGAAAACAGCGCCTGCCCGACTTCGCCTTTTTGCTCAAGAATCTCATTGCCGCCTTGGACCAAGGCCTGATGATCAATGCCAAAAAGCGATGCGAACAGTTCGGGCGTCACCCCATGGAGAAAAGGCGCAAGCGCTTTTTCATCCATTGCCTTACCTTCTGAACTTAATACGGTATTTTTCCGGCCTTTTCGTCGGACAAACACCAACTCACGATGATCGGCAGTTTCCAAATGGCCGCCAATGCGAAGCTTGTCATTTGAATGAATGAAATTATCGAGCGTGCGCTCATCGATGCCATACAGCAGTGCTTTTAAACCGCGTAAGGCCGAACTTTTTCCGGCCTCGTTGGGCCCATAGACAATGTGAAGCCCCGGTGCCTCGAAGGTCAGCGCTCGCTCGGTAAAAGGCCCGAAGGCGGTGAGATAAAGTGTTCGAATCTTCATTGACTGTTTTCCGTACCAAAAACGATCATATTATGATGACTAAAGGGAAGAAGCCCCTCCCCCTGAGAGCGCTCCGAACGTTGAGCCTTGCGTAAAATTGAAGGCTACATGGTATGGTCATCCATCGTCCTGTTAAAGAGAAAATGCGTCAGGCTCAGGGGTTTAAACATTTTCATTCAGCTCACAATGCGATTTTGGATAGCACACTCACGCTGGCGACGTTACTCATTTCTCATCCTTGGCTAACGATATAAAACAGTTTTTAGATGATCATCGGTTAACTCAAACACTGGCTCCTTACCTGTGAGCGCTTTGGTGAGCGGAACAATTTTTGTTCTTACCCCCATTCCGCGATAATCGACATAGCCATAATCACGTAAAACTTCCATGATAATGGTGTTCCTCGGCGAACGCTGCCCAACCTTCATTTTTTCTACCGTCATCGAGTTTGGTAAAGTCCCTGGACTCATAACTTCAAGGCGATTTGAGTAGCCAGAAACTTCAATTTCAACAAATCGCGTCCAATCACGGTGCGCCAACGCATTGATCAATACTTCCCTCACTGCCTCAATCGGATAAAACCATTGCGTTTCTCGTCTTAGCCCTTCGTTCACCTCACCGGATTCCTGAGAGATAAAGGGTGTCATCGCCTCCATGAAGCGCTCAATAATTCCGCCATCAACCAAGCGCTTATCGCCATTCTCCACATCCCAGCGACCAACCATAGGACCATCAATAATATCACCCAGCGCCGCTTGGTATTCTTTATCGTCGCCCTTAAACGCCATCACTCTTAAACCCGCTTGTTTTAAATATCGGCGGGGACTTTTACCAAATAACACAAGCCCAGCGATGGTGCAGCAAATGCTGCCTGCCGCTTCTGTTAAAAAGCCAAGCCCAAGCAATCGAGCCTGCCATTCTTGGGGAGTATCGGGCACTTCAGGATCATGCAGGATGTCTTTGATGTAATTCATCAGCCGCGCATCATCCAAACAGCTCATGTCTGTACGCGGAACAGGCATAACTTCTGTATGCAGCATGCCACCCAGTGCAAACAGCCGCATTTGCTGCTCTCTCGTGGCTAGCCTGGACGTCGTTCCTATGCGAATATAAATCTCTTCTCTTCCTCCGTGGCGAACGACATAAGGCTTTGAGATGCCAATAGGAAAGCTCACAACCGCAACCACTTTGTCATCCCCCAGCTTTACTTCTTCGTAAAAGGGTAGAATCATCGGGTGAATTTTATTTTGACAAACATTCATCACCCACTCTTCACGATCGCTCCTTTGAACACCGCTGATCACTCCGTCATCTTCGACGCCAAGCAGTATCCTTCCGCCTTGAAAGTTGGCCATAGCCACTACTTCTTTTGCCAGTTGCTCTGGGCGAATATCATCCCGATTAAACTCAACACCTGAGTTTTCACCATTAGCAATGACTTCTAATAATTCTGTCTTTAACATGTTTCTCCCCCAAGGCGAAAAAACGCTCAATTAAAACCGTATTTCTCACGGCGCTGATTGAACGCACTCTTACCACCTTCCAATATATCGGCTGCAAGCTCTTGAACTTTTGGCACATCAATAGCCCCTTGCTGCTCAGGCAAAATCATCCCCTTGCCTTCTCCAACACTTAACACACCAATCCATTCTGCATCACCGAATACAGGGATATTGGCATTGTGTGTGGCAAACAGAAATTGGCGACTTAATTTAGCGCTGCGGAGTTCTGCGACTATTCGATCAGCGATAAATGCATTATCCAAGTTATCCTCCGGCTGATCCAGAATCAGAGGGTCTTGGTTGTCCAAAAGCAATAAATGCAGAACGGCAGTACACTGCTGTCCTGTCGACAGTTCTTCAATTGGCCGAAATACCGCCTCTCGCTCTCCATGAGTGACATTGAGCTCTATGGCCATAGTGTCGGGTAGTTGCAACTCTTCCAGCTCTAATAGTTTCACTTCTGGCAGACGAATTAAGGCCGTAACAACAGTACTGGATATGCCAAAGTTTAGGGTTAATTCTGCTTCCCCCTGGCGAATAGTCGCTGCAAGATTGCTGGGTGAAAAATCGCCTTCCAGTACCCAAGCCAGGCGCTTCGGCCCGACACCTTCTAAATTACATCCACTGAGAAAATGAACAAGCTCTTGGCGGTTTCCTTCGGGCTGCAAGGTAAGTCGAACCTTTTGCTCAAGCTTTCGCGTTAATCCCTTTACAGATTTCAAAATACTGGTCGCCCTAGCGCTCGTATGCTGATCTAGTTCCAACAACAACTTTTTACGCTGATTGTACAGCTCACTAATTTGGGTCTGTCGATGTTGCAGTGTGGTTTGCTTAGGCCTGATCTGCTCAATTTGCTTCAATAACGTCTGATACTCTGCGCCAATTTGACGCCCCGTTTTACCTTGGCTTGCAGGAATATCTTTAAAGGCTTTCTCTAGGTCTTGCTCTTCACTCTGCTGCCTTTCCGATAAAGATTGCTTAAGGGGCGCCAATTGTGTGTCTGCGTGCAGGGCAAGTTGTTCTAATTGCCCCAGTGCTTGTTGCACACCTGCTTTTAATGCATCCAAAATACCTCGCTGCTGCTTTAACAAGTCAGCGTGAGGCAAGCTTTCCAAAGCACTATCGCTTAAAAAAACAGTATCAGGCAAGCTGTCTTTGAGCATTTCAATGGCGTCTTTTACGCGAGCAACTTCTTCACCAACACGGTCATTCAGCTGCTTCTCTTTTTCCAGCTTGGGAATAATCTTCAGTTTTTCATCAATCCCCAACGCTTGATACTGCTTGGCTTGATCCAGCAGCTTGGGCAAGCGTTCCACCTCTGCTTCAGCATCGTCTTTTTGATTCAAGGCACGCTTGATGGATTCTCTATTTTCTTTAAGTTTTGCCAGCGCCTTGGCACGCTCTGCATCAAATTGCTCGTACTCACCTTCCAGGAAGCGTTCTATGAGCTGATTGCGGCTGTGTTCATCACGGGTCATTTCATAGATTTCGTTTTGCCCATAAAGCTCTATTCCCGGCAGCAGCTCGGTGGGATGGTAAGGTGAAATATTCCCTTGATCATCAACTACCACAGGTTGATTGCCATATTTTCGGCTAACCGTGAATTTTCGACCATGGAGAACGAATGAGCGCAGCGTAATTTCAACCATTCCTCGCTCATTGCCTAGGTTAGTATCAATAACACTATTATGTTGTTTTAACGCATTTTGAGTCTTTGGCTTCAATGCGAACGCATAGCGGATACATTCCAGCAAGGTTGATTTGCCAGTGCCACGACCGCCAATGACCGCATTGAGGTGGTCAGACAACTCAACATCAACACCATCAAGATATCCACCAACAAAGCGAATACGCTCGATTGCGGAAGCATAACTTTTCGGCTTATCAGAATTCAAACGAACTCTTGACCCGGCGTCCAAAAAGGCTTGTTTAAAAGATGCAAAACAAGGCTTGGTCATCTTAATTAAACAGGAAGCACCCGACGCTTTAATGTCATCTGGTTTTGCAACATCCGAGGAATTGATAGCCGCCATTACTCGCTCACGGAGATAATGAGCCTCTTTATTAAGAAAGACCTTACGATAAAAATCATTTTCTATTCCTTTGAGTTCTTCAATCGACTTATCTCCAGGTATCTGAGCCGCTACCAGTCCGGCATGCTTCCAGACATGATTCATCTTGCGATTTAATACGCCATCATCATTGGTACAGTGCGCGGCATAGATAAAACCACCAATTTCGTTCACTTTATCGATTAGCTGAATTGCCGTTAAATTGGTAGGCAATATGCCATCTTCAGGATCTAACAGGTCCAAGTGACCTAAAATTCGCTCAAGCTCTTGCGACGATTTTTCTTCATCAAACAAACAAACAAAATGTATTTTTTCGCTTGAAGCAATCTCGAATCCGGGAAATACAATGATTCCATTCTGATTAAATAATGTTCTAATCGAGTCAACGCCATCCACAGAGCCATGATTGGCCAAACCGATGACTTCAATGCCTACCTCCAGTGCGGCATTTAACAATTGCTGATTATAGTCAGACTCAGACAGACTCTGCTGTTGCCCACGGTATTGAATGTAACCAGCTGGATTGACCTGCAACGCACATTTAAAAAAGCGTGCTTTTTTGTAGCTTTGCTGTTGCCCAGCCATATTGACACTCCTTATTTAGTGGTTGCGCCAAGCGTATTTTCCCAGTCAGTAGTTCTTGAATCACACCCTGCTTGATTGGTTCTAGGGAACTCTTTAAAACCTTTGGTTCGACGCATTTTCTCTTTTGCTGCGATCCTTTCGGATACTGCACTCTACCATCATTTCTTCACTGTTTCGGCAGCTCAGTTTATAAGCCAAGCACCAGCGAACACAGGTTAACAGAATATCTTTTGGAAAGTGTCGTTTGCGGAAACTGAACATTATTTGTCGACTAGTGTCTACAAGTGGCTAAGTAATAGATGATCGTACCAGGATGCCTTCATTTTTGCGACAGAACCCATTTCAGACGTTGGAAGATCCGTGATAAAAAAAGGAACAAGCGCTACAAATCCACAGACATCAAACGATTGATGAGAAAATCCTTGATGTCATCCAACGACTCCTTAATCACTGCTGGGTTGGTGGGATCAAAAGGATCGTCAC
>JARRRL010000063.1:0-16644 GCA_037380725.1 Gammaproteobacteria bacterium
GATCAGCCAAAGTGAGACGATGGATCTGCATGTGCTTCTCCTGCACGTGTCACGCTTGTCAGTACAAGCGTCAAGATAACTCTCTAAAACAAGACGCAAACATTCACCTGAACCCCAACACTCAACGATCGATTAAACATCAACCTCTGTGTTGATTTCAGTGTAAGTTGGTCTCAGTACTAATCAAGAGTTTAGACCCTGATAACGCACAAAGAAACGCCACATCTGTAACAAACTGCTTCGCAGACCCAGTTATATCACTCAATCAAACCATTTATCACTCAATCAAACCATTGCGTCGAAAGCTCGGCATCCAATTTGGCATATGCATCCAAATGGCAAAGGCCTTACCCACCACATTCGCATCCGGCACAAATCCCCAGACCCGACTGTCACGACTGTTATCTCGATTATCGCCCATCACAAAGTAATGCCCCGCTGGCACTTCCCACTTACCGGGCCGCAAATTCGCACCCAATGTAGTCTTAATACGATGGCTAACCGAACCCAACTGTTCTTCCGACAGATTGAACTCCGGTCGCGCAGGTGGCTCTTGCGCCAACAGCTTCTGCGACATCACCTCACCATTGACCTTGAGTTCCTTGTTGTAATAACTCACCGTATCTCCTGGCCCAGCTATCACACGTTTAATGTAATTGATGCTGGGGTCCTCTGGATACTTAAACACCAGCACATCACCCTGCTCCGGATCACCCAGTGAAAGTATTTTCGTGCCCAACACCGGCAAGCGCAGCCCATAAACGTACTTATTAACCAGAATAAAATCACCGGCCAATAACGTAGGCTCCATGGAACCCGTTGGAATCTTAAAGGGTTCAATCATAAAGGAACGCACAACCAAGACAATGGCCAACACGGGGAAAAACGATTTGGGAAATTCGACCCAACCGGGCTCACGCGCTAAGGTGCTGATCATGGCCTGATCTGCACGTTCACCGGCTTCCTGCTGATACGCACTCACCGCCGCCACGCGACGCGGACGAAGCAAGATACGATCCAACAACACCACCATACCCGATATCGCCGTAGCTATCACCAACCAAAACGAAAAATCGATATCCATGTATCTATCACACCCTTTAATTCTCAGAAAAAACGCATTGGACTGCAACAGCCAATCCCATCAATCACTCACGGTCTCATTATCTCATTCACTCACTACTTGTCCACCTTCAATACGGCTAAGAAGGCTTCCTGCGGGATCTCCACTTTGCCCACTTGCTTCATCCGCTTTTTACCCGCTTTTTGTTTTTCCAACAATTTACGCTTCCGGCTTACGTCCCCCCCGTAGCACTTTGCGGTGACGTTCTTGCGCAATGCTTTCACCGTTTGGCGTGCTATGATTTGCCCACCAATGCCAGCCTGAATCGCCACATCAAACATTTGTCGGGGAATAATTTCTTTCATTTTTTCCGTGAGCAAGCGACCGCGAGCGACCGCTTGCTCTTTATGACAAATCATCGCCAAGGCATCCACACGCTCCCCATTGATCAAAACGTCCACCCGCACCAAACTCGATGCTTGATACCGCAAGAAATGGTAGTCCAACGACGCATATCCCCGGGACACAGACTTTAATCGATCGAAGAAATCCAACACCACTTCACTCATGGGCACCTCGTAAACCACGGAAACCTGCGAGCCCAAAAACTGCATCTGGCGCTGTACGCCCCGCTTTTCAACACACAGCGTAATGACATTACCCAAATACGCTTGGGGCACCAAAATATTCGCTTCGACAATGGGCTCACGGAACGCGGTCACTTTATTGGTGGGCGGTAAGCGAGAAGGATTATCAATGTAAATCACTTGACCATCGGTCATCTCAATTTCGTAAATAACGGTCGGAGTGGTTGAGATCAAATCCAAATCGTATTCACGCTCCAATCGAGCCTGAACGATCTCCATATGCAGCATGCCCAAAAAACCACAGCGAAATCCAAACCCCAGCGCGTCTGACGTTTCCGGTTCAAAAAACAATGACGCGTCATTCAGTTTTAATTTTGACAACGCATCACGAAAATCGTCATAGTCTTCTGAGTTAATGGGAAACAAGCCTGAATACACTTTTGGCTGCACCATCTTGAAACCGGGCAGCGCTTCCACTTCCGGAGTTTTTGCGTGCGTGAGCGTATCTCCAACGGGGGCCCCGCCAATCTCTTTAATGCCCGCTACCACAAACCCCACCTCACCGGCTTGCAACACGCCCGTCCTGGTCTGCTTCGGTGTAAAAATACCCACCACATCGACAACGTGTACTTCACGCGTCGATTTTACCAGAATTTTTTCCCCTTTTTTCACCACACCATCGACCACACGCACGAGGGAAACAACACCCAAATAATTGTCGAACCAAGAATCAATGATTAACGCTTGCAAGGGGGCCGTCACGCAACCCTTCGGCGGCGGCACTTTGTCCACAATTTGCGCCAAGAGTTCGCTCACACCCAAACCCGATTTGGCGCTGACTTCCAGCGCATCCGCCGCATCAATGCCAATGATTTCTTCAATTTCTGATTTAACCCGCTCGGGCTCCGCCTGGGGCAAATCAATTTTGTTCAAAACCGGAATAACTTCCAGACCTTGATCAATCGCGGTATAACAGTTTGCAACCGATTGCGCTTCCACACCCTGCGCGGCATCCACCACCAGCAAAGCCCCTTCGCAGGCCGACAGCGAGCGCGACACTTCGTAAGAAAAATCAACGTGCCCAGGCGTATCGATGAAGTTAAATTGGTAGCGCTCCCCAGTCGTCGGGTGCACATAGTGCAGCGTGACGCTCTGCGCCTTGATGGTAATACCACGCTCACGCTCCAGATCCATTGAATCCAGAACCTGCTCGGCCATTTCGCGCTCCGCTAACCCGCCGCACAGCTGAATAAAACGATCGGCCAGCGTTGACTTACCGTGATCAATGTGAGCAATGATGGAAAAATTTCTAATGTGGGCGATCTCATCCACGAGTACGCAAACCTCTTCACCTAAATCGATGCGAAAAAACGGCGCTGACAACAGGCGCTGACAACAACAATGCAAGCCGAACTGACAAGAGCCGCAGTGTACACGAACGATACCTATTCGGACAGCCAAGCACACGAATAGCCCTTCTCCCCCACCCCAGAGAAACGTTCTTCTACCGAGATTTACCCAGATCTTCAATCCAGCCAGATCTTCAATTTAGACGCAACGAACGCATATGCTGGGAAAAACCACTTTCCAGATAGGCCATTTGATCAGCAAGAATGTAACGATTCGAGAGGGCGAACATTTCCATCCGGTTAGGCGCAAAAGGTACGGCTAACAAGGGCATACCAGCTTCTTCGGGGGTTCGGCACCCTTTTCGCTGATTACAACGTCGACACGCTGTGGCTAAGTTCGTCCAGGCATCTCGCCCACCTCGAGATCGGGCCACGACGTGATCACGCGTCAACGCTGCATCTGCATACTTAATACCGCAATAAAGACAAATGTTACGGTCCCGACGAAAAAGTAATCGATTACTGATCAACGGCGTATGTTGATGCTGTCGCCGCACTTCACCCACACTGGCAATAATGAGGGGAAGCGTAATGCGTGAACGTTGACCATTTCGGTTAACGCCACCCACGATCTCAAACGATTTATCCCCCAATACCCACAGCACATGCCCTTTCGCCCAAACCGTAGCCGCTTCTTCTTTCGTTAGCCACGCCAACGGGAAGCCAGCCGGGTTCAAGCGCAATATCCGCACAGGAGAGGCCATGCTGTTCTGAGAATTCAAGCCATACTCCTCCCCACTTCTATCGTGTACCGGGTTCGCTTTATCGTGTACCGGAATCGCTTTATCGTGTACCGGAATCGCGACTGGGTCCAGTACACGGGCGCGTCACCCGTAACACACGCCAATACGGCGCAATCAAATTGAATAACAACACTATCGAATATAGTACGAAATCAATGGTGTTGGCCAGTTACTGCGATACGAGCCATACGCGTCTTCACGCCCGCGAATAAGCGTTTTATCAGTAATAAATCTACACTCAAACAACGCAACACAAACCGATCACCACTTTCATATACTAAACATTACAAAAACCAGATCTCAACGCTATATTTTGCAGCGCAGAAGCTCCAGAACTGCCATTGAGATTTTACGAATAAAGCAATACGATACCAAACAATCAAAAGTTAACCTTATTTCTTTTTTTGGGTTATCTCTTGTTTCTGATTTCGACTTGAGTAATTTTGAGTGAAACTCGCGCCTGATGGCTATATTAAATGGCACGCATGTTCAGCAGATGATGCCGCTCAGAATTACAGTTTGGTTACAGAAAAACAACTTTATAATTTTTAATTGGTGGGATAAACGGCATATTGTGTGAGTGTTAACTGCAATCTCTTCACCAACAGACTGATCTCCATGTGTCCCCCTCGTGTGAAACCAGGGGCAACTACGACGGACCCAAAAATGCGAAGAAACGTCACGCCTCGCTTTTTTCAGCTTTCAGCCCTTACTTTGGCCGCCTGCGTCATCGTAGGATGCGGTGGCTACAGCTCTCAGCAGCCGCAACCCATTAAAAACACCAATTCCCCCAATGGTCTTGATGCTGCTTTGGTTGCTAGTGGAAAGGCGCTGTATGAAGTCCGTTGCGATAACTGCCACGGCGTGGATGGTCGAGGCACAGCCGAAGCCACCTCCTTGCTCACCGTCTGGGATGAAGACGATCTGATCGACGCCATTGAAAACCACGATCCAACGCTACCCAGCCTATGCGCCGATGAATGCGCGGCCAAGACAGCGGCCTATATCCTGGCCACTTTTCAGCCCGACCCAAAGCTGGCAAACGAAGGTAAATCGGATTATGACGAACAATGCGCGTTGTGCCACGGCATTATCGGCGAAGGCGGCAGCGGTGGCGGTCTAACGCCTGACGTATGCGGCAGCTGCACCGACATCGAAACCTTGGCCGATCGCATCGATCTGACCATGCCTACCCAAGACATTACGATGTGTGATCGTACCGTCGGTACCAATTTTTGCGCGGATGAGACAGCCAAATACATTCTGGCAGGCTTTGTTGAACTGGACGAAGATGGCAACATCATCGGTGACAGTAACGGCGGTCCCTCTTTTCCACCACCCAACAACGGTGGTGGCGGTGGTCAAAATCCGGATGACTGCCCAACGACTGGGAGTCCAAGCACCCCCGATACGGGAGAGGGCTTCCCCAACAATGGTCGCAGTATGTACATGAATCAATGCGCCGTATGTCACGGTCAAAACGGTGAAGGTATCGGATTAGAGGGTACAAAACTCACTGACGGTGAGTGCGAAACGTGCACCGACTTAGAAACCATAACGGCTTACACCGACAAATTTATGCCGACAGAAGCCACTGCCGCCATGTGCTCCGATACGGCTGACACCAATTTCTGCGCACGTGAGACCTCAGCCTATATATTATCAGGCTTCCAGGAAGTCTCTGCTCGCGTAAATAATAATACAGTCACTTCATCAAGCACTCAGGTCACTACAAGCGCAACGGCAGATGATTGCCCCACAACGCCACCCGGAAATGGTGGCGGCGATAGCCAAGTACCACCCGAGTCGTGCGAACATTGGAGTTTTCTCTTTAACGATATCTACGACACCATCCTTCGATCAGACTGCCAAGGTTGTCATGGTTTTGCTTTAGCGCAGGGATTGAAATTTTATCTCACGGATGACTACAACCAAGATCTGGCTGCTTTTTATGATGTCGCTGTCCTAGAACACCAAGCCAGCGGTTTGCCCCTCGTCTTGGCTAAACCCACTTTGCAAGCGTTTCACGGTGGTTTTCAACGATTCAAAGTCAACTCTACTGAATATAAAGCCATGAAGAAGGTCACGGATCGCATTCTGGATCCCACCTGTTCTTCCACAAGCCAATAACACGAATAACAATAACACGAACAAATAGTGAACAAAAAATTCAGAACCACACCTCAGTTTTACGGTGAAGTTGTACGGTGACACACATGAAGAACAGGAGAAACGAGGTATTAACTCTGTATATTTCTGGGGTTAACACGCGTGATAACAGAAGCGACATAAAAACCTATGCGGAAACGGCTTGTTGTCGAAAAAATAGCCCCGTATAATCCCCTCAGTCTGCTGTTTCAATAAAATTGGTGTGTGTCACTCGTTTAGCTGATGTTTATTTTGCTGGCCCGTACTTTGCTTTTTCTCTCGCAAATTATCAGCAGAAATATCAGCGGGCTCTTCTTTAACTGGAACCGGCGCTCAACACACGAGACGCTCGCCAATAACTTTGTGACAACTGCTCCTGATTCAATTAAAAGCAGTACACGATCAAGTACAGCGTTACAAATTAGAAGAAAAAACAACCAGACCCATAAAACAATTAAATCATTCGTCTCCTATTCGAGGTGCACTGATGCTGCATTTTCCCATCGCGCTACGGCTTTCGGCTAACCTGTTTACAACCCTTGGCCTTGCAACCTTAAGCACCCTGTCATCCAGCGTACTTATGGCAGACACTGCCTCAGAACATCCACAACTGCTGCGCCATTTCGATGGGGAGCAAGTGAGTACCCTACTGCAGGGGAAAAAGTGTTCGGAACAAGACGAGATGGAGACATTGCTATCAGGCTGCGCTAACTCAAGACAGGCTGAACAATACTTTCCATCCTCTATCGCCAAAACAGAAAGTATGCAGCCAAAAACCGGTGGAATGCATCATACCGATCAGACGCCCGACCAGCAACTCGTCACCCTTGCTTGGGGAGTCCAAATTAACCATTATCAACTCTATCACCACCACCATCACCACCATAATATGGGCGACACTGTCCCCTATGATACAGCCCCCAATAATGATGTATCCGGTGACATCCATGCCCCGATTTATCCCCAAATCATTCACCAGGAAATTCTGACCAACACAACCACCTTAATCGAACAATGCAAGCCATGTCCGATGGGGACATCCACATCGATGGACTGTGGATTTATGACGGTGCAATCACGGCATGTGAACAGCAATTCAGCAAGCAAGAAATTATTACCACCTACAATTACCGTAATTATTGGGCAAACGAGTACGCCCACGATGAAAATGGCCCACACCAGTACGATGTCGATGGCATTTTCAATATTCGAGATGATCGATGCCAGTTCATTTTACAAAAAGGTATCGCCACATCGAACTTATTAACGATCTCCAACGCGGTCGGATTGGACAACGGAAACGTACTCACCATTGGCCATGACAACGCGCCCTTTAAGCTACTGACGAACAAACCCGATGCGCTATTAGCCGGCTGGCGCCTCGAGCGGAGTTGGCACTTCGATGTAGACGGCGGCGACGGTATGGTTGACTCCGTAAACGTGAGTTTTGACCTCAAGCGCTTCCCATCACTCGCCCCATATCAAGCGGGTAACTATATCTTGCTGATTGATGAAGATGGCGACGACGACTTCAGTAACGCCACAGCTCATGTACACGGTCGCAAACTAGAAGATCAACAACTCACATTTACAACCGCTTCCGTTACGGACAGTCAACACGTAGCACTGCTCCTCTATTATCTACATGACAGCGACGTCGATGGCATTCCCAATGTCATCGAACTCAGTGAGGGTTCAAATCCCCATGATGTAGACGATCTCCCCGATTACGACAACGATGACATTCCCAATAACATGGACCCCGATGCAGACAACGATGGCGTCCCTAACGAAATTGAATTTTTAGGTGTACAACCTTACGCCGATATCGATAAAGATGGCATACCCAACTATTTAGACGCCAGCAGCAACGGGACAGGTGTCACACCAGATTGCATCGACGCCAATTACGACGATGTGTGCGAAAGCTGGGGCCCAAGTATCGACAGTGACCAAGACGGTAAAGTCGACTTTTTAGATGCTGACACCACCGGTAATGATGGAAATGGAAACGGCAACGGCAACGGAAATGGCAATGGAAACGGCAACGGCAACGGAAATGGCAACGGAAATGGCGGTGATTTCGACCCCGCTGGGGACTCAGACCAAGATGGCCTCAGCAACGATGTAGAATGTCCACAATATCCCGTCTGCGCCAATACCGATAACGATGATCACGTTAATTACATGGACAGAGACGATGATAACGACAAAATCTTGACCCAAAACGAATTGACCGATCTGGATGCAGACACCGTCAGTGACTACCTTGAACCCAATCAATGGGATTTCGATCAAGACGGTCTTTACAACAACAACGATGCCGACGATGACGGTGATAACATACCAACGGCTGACGAAGTGGGTAACAACCCATTCATGCCTCTGGATGTCGATCAAGATGGCATTCCAGACTATTTGGATCCCGATACCTCAAACGCCGCCAATACCGCCGATGGCACCGGTGACAGTGATAACGATGGCATATCAGACGGAGACGAATGCGCTGGCTGGCCATGTATTGATTCGGATTTCGACGGTATCCCTAACCACATGGACGATGATGACGATGGCGATGGCATCCCCACTAAAGACGAGCCCAATGACACGGACAACGACACCGTTCGCGATAGCCTAGAACCCAATAAGCTCGACACCGATGGCGATGGTAATGCCAACGTAAATGATAACGACGACGACGGTGACGGACGTCCCACCGCAGACGAAGTTGGTGATTCACTGGCACCACACGATGTGGATCACGACGGAATTCCTGATTATCTCGATGTGGATACGACGAACGCTGGAAACGTCGGGGATGGATCGGGCGACAGCGACCAAGACGGTCTGTCAGACTTGACGGAGTGCCCATCCGGCCCATGCCCGGATACCGACAAGGACACCGTACCCAACTACAACGATCCCGATGACGACAACGATCAGATATCAACACGAAATGAGACCGGTGACAGCGACAACGATCGTGTACCCGATTACCTGGAGCCCAATGATCAAGATTTAGATGAAGATGGTTTGCCCAATCATCAAGATAACGATGACGATGGCGACAGCCTCGATACCTCAACGGAGCTTGGTTCCAACCCCTTACGCCCCTTGGACACCAACAACAACGGGACGCCAGACTATTTGGAACCACTCAGTATTACTGAGCCCACGAACCCAGAGCCCACGGACACAGACAGCGACAGCTTGCCAGACGCAGAAGAATGTCCGCTCGAACCGTGCGTAGACTCCGACCACGATGGCACTCCAAACTGGCAAGATCCTGACGATGATAATGACGGCATACCAACGATTGATGAGTTGGGCGACACCGATATCGATCATGTTCCCGATTATCTGGAACCCAACAACATGGATACCGATCAAGATGAATTGATCAATCCATCTGATAACGATGACGACAACGATGGCACGCCCACCAACGATGAACTGGGATCCGATTACCTGTATCCACAGGATCTCGACAACGATCAGATTCCCGATTACCTCGATGGTGATTCCAACAACAACGCGAATACCGAGGACGGCAGCGGCGACAGCGACAACGATGGCCTCTCTGATCGACAAGAGTGCCCAACACTGCCCTGTGCCGACACTAATGGAGATGGACAGCCTGACTACATGGAAACAGCGGATCGCAACGTTATCGAGCCTCCTGTTCCTGGCAACAGTATCAGCCCGATTCGAACCAACACCAATCTCACGGAAGGCGGCACAATCGGCATACCGATCAGCACACTTCTTGGAATACTGCTGATCATACGAAACACACGACGCACTGGGAGCAACAGCAACATGGTTACTCGAATTCCAGTTACCCGCGCGCGGAGCATACCGCTTGTGGCGCTTGCCAGCAGCCTTATCAGCTCGGCAGCTCTGGGTGAAGTCTGGCAAAAAGACAGTTTTTACGACAACGAAGGAGATCAAAAAACAAGCATCCATACGGCAGCAGCGTCGCAAACGCCAGCAACACATGGCGCAGCCCGCGCAACGGCTTCTGCCGTGGCAGCCGCACTCAGCCCACAAGATCATGCGAACACGGACTCCGACGGCATTTTTGGTTCACGACGCTTATACGGTGGAGCAGCCGTTGGCGTGAGTCGACTGAAACCCGAAACCAGCAATTCTCAATATGAGGTCTCGGAAGACAGCGACACCGGTTTCAAGTTTATGGGCGGTATTGAGCTCACAGATCGATTATTACTTGAAACCAGTTTCAATATGCTGGGTTCCGCGCAAGTTGTATTCAGCGACAACAGCGCAAGCGAAATTGACTACGACGTGCTGTCTTTTGATGCCCTGTATAAATTCCCGCACCTCATTGGTCGACTGGACGCTTTTGGCATTCTGGGTTTGACAGCGCTTTCCAACGACAGCGATGTCCCCATCGAAAAAGACTCATCCATTCAAATGAAAGCCGGTGTCGCGCTTGAATACCCGATGCCAAATGACTGGGCCATTCGCAGCACCATGGAAAAATTCTCCGGTGACACCGCTTTCGTATCCGCCGGGGTATTAAAATATTTTGGTGGTAAGGCAGAATCACTCGACACGGGCTCAAGCGCTTCCGCCGAACCCAGCAACACCCGAGCAACGCTACCACCAGCCATGGCGGACAGCGATCAAGATGGTATTGCCGATAACCGTGACGCCTGCCCGGACACCCTAAACGGACTGCGTGTCGATGACCGCGGTTGCAGCATGTTTAATCACGCTTTTTCCAGTATCACCTTCGAGGTCAACTCCACCAAACTCACGCGTTCCGCCATGGATGAATTAGACATCTTAGCCAAAGAACTCAAATTGGTGCCACACTTGAGAGTGGAAGTACAAGCGCACACGGACAATGTCGGCACCGCCAGTTACAACGTGTGGTTGTCCACCAAACGAGCAGAAGCCATCATTGACTACCTATTGCTCCACGGTATAAACACTGATCGATTAAAACCAAAAGGATACGGTGAGACATTACCCATTGCCAGTAACGACACGGAATCAGGACGCGCTTTAAATCGCCGGGCAGAGTTTAAGATCATTCCCTAATTTGGGCTCACCACTGACGCCGTACTAACGCTTTTATTCACGTGGAGTTTTTTTGAAAAGCTCCACGTCGTTTCCTCCAGCTGAAACGTCAATGCATCCTGCTTTACCTCAATCGCTTCCTTCTTTATCCAACATTTTCCGCTCGATAAAATCCAAGTCCGGAATCGCTGCTTTATTTTCGCCAATGTTCACGCGCACTCGCTCAGCCGCCAAGGTTTTCCCTGCATCTATCTCTAAATCCGCCGACGCCACACGCACCAAACGTGGAATACCCGTTATCCGAATCGCATAAAAAGGCAGCGCATCTTCACCCAAAAAACTGTTGATCACTGCCATGGGCACCCGCAGCATGTCGCCTTCAACCGGCTGATTATTCAAACCTTCAAAAGAAATGACGGGGATAGTGACCGAACGCCAACTCAAGGACCCTAAATGCCACTCGGGCGTGCGCGGATTGGGCGTAACATTACCCGTCACAATCTCGGCGACCGCTACATTTGGCAACAACAAAGGTAAACTTTGCATGGGCAATAACAAACTGGATACTTCTTGTGGATACTCGATCTCTTTTTGCGCAAATTCCATAACTCGCTCCAACACAACACCACCACCACACCAAACACACAGGCGCTGTGATCAGCTACATGTCAACTTCCTGTTTCAACAATTCCCGAATATTTTCCAGTAACTGCGTTTCTTGGACCGGTTTCCCCATATACTTATTAACGCCCAAGGAAAAAGCCCGATTACGGTGCTTCTCACCCGTACGGGATGTGATCATAATAATGGGTAATTCGCGCAAGCGCTCACTGTGGCGCACCTGACTCGCCACCTCAAAACCGTCCATTCGCGGCATTTCGATATCCAGCAACATGACGTCCGGCTCAATATCTTGTAGCTTGGTGATGGCATCCACACCGTCTTTGGCCAGCACCACTTCCAAGCCATGTCTTTCCAACAAGCGCGACGTTACTTTCCGCACCGTCACCGAATCATCCACCACCATAATCAATGGTGTTTTACGTCGCTTACCGGCGGCACGTACGGAAACGGGAAAGGCCCCATCTCCAGTCGTTTCTTTGCCAGTCACGACTTCAGCACGTCTTGCGCGCAACATGGCGAGTAAGTCCAAAATAATGACCACATTCCCATCGCCTAAAATGGTCGCTCCCGAGATTCCCGAAACGGTACTGAGCTGTGGTCCCAAACTTTTCACTACCACTTCACGAGAACCCACCAGCTGATCCACCTGTAACGCCACCGCATTTTCACTGCTGCGCAACAACAACACCGGCAATGGATTTGCAATACCGTCTAATGGCGGCACGGCATTGCCGTGTACATAACGACCTAAGTATTCCAATCGATATTGCCGACCCGCATAACCAAATTGCGGTGCATTCGGCTTATAGTAATTTATTAATTCATATGGACTGACACGCACAATACCTTCAATATTACTCAATGGGATCGCATAATGATCCTCACCCACCACCACCATCAATGCCCGATTCACCGATACCGTAAACGGCAAGCGCACGGTAAATTGCGTGCCCACTCCCATCGCTGAGTGAATTTTCAAGCTACCACCCAGCTGCTTGATCTCACTGTTAACCACATCCATTCCCACACCACGACCCGAAATTTGAGTCACCTGACTCGCCGTGCTGAATCCGGGCCGGAAAATAAATTGCATTATTTCGACATCGCTCAGCACGGTTTCCTCGGTCATCAGCCCTTGCGCAATCGCTTTTCGCTTGACCGAGTCAACCGATATGCCCTTCCCATCATCGGACAATCGCAAAACCACTTCCCCACCTTCACGGGACAAAAACAAGGTAATGCGCCCCATCGGGTTCTTATCGGTACGCTTTCGCTCTTCTGGTGTTTCAATCCCATGATCCACAGCATTTCGCAACATATGCTCCAGAGGAGCAACCATGCGGTCTAACACATTGCGATCGAGTTCCCCTTCAGCGTTAATCACCTCAAGCTCAACCTGCTTGCCCAACTCAGCGGACACCTGGCGCACAATACGGCGTAGACGTGGAATCATCTTAGAAAATGGTTCAAGTTGGGTCCGCATCAACCCTTCTTGCAATTCCGTATTCACGCGCGATTGCTGAATTAACAAGGTCTCGGCATTACGCACTTTTGCACCCAAGGTGTCTTTTAAATCCACCAAGTCGCTGGCCGACTCGGACAAAGATCGAGACAATTGATTGAGTGCGGAATAACGATCCATCTCCAAGGGATCGAAGTCCTCATACTGCCCATACCCCTCATCCCGTTTATCCCGCTCATAACGATGCAGAACATGCGCTTCGGTCTCAATGTCCAAACGACGCAGCAGATCACGCAATCGATCGATAGTTGCCCCCATATCATCGATCGTTTGGTGAAATCGATTGACTTCATTCTCAACCCGACCGTGGAAAATACTGGACTCGCCCGCCAAATTAACAAGCTTTTCAAGTAATGAGGACAGCACTTTTACGGACTCGCCACCACGCCGCCCCGCTTTCAACTCTCGACGCACAGACGGCATTTCAACTTTATGGGGTACCGTCACCGCATGATGCAATGGCAAACCCGCCGCAGTCCGAACTAATGGCACTGGATCCGGCGTTTTCGCTTCCACAGAAGCAGACGCTGCGTTTGATTCGTGTTCATCACGGCGCACATCGTCTCCAGACTCGTTTCGCACATGCGCCACGATCGACGAATCCTCTGACGAAGAGGGCAAAGATGAAAAAGGTAATGGTGAAACAGGCAAAGAAAACTGTGGTTCAGGGGGTTCATCGAGCGAAGCGTCTCGCTCAACCCTATCGTTTTCGGCCGTTTCGGTGGTGCTCTCGGGAACGTGCTCCGGAGCAGCAGACAAGGCCACCTGCTCACCGTCCTCATGCTGCTGCACCACGGTCCGTAAATTGGTAGCCCACTGCACGACCTGATCAAATCGTCGCTGGGTCTCCTGTAAAAACGCGGCATCAGGAACACCGATAGGCATTCCCTCCAGAAACGTCTCGAAGTCATGGGATAAGTCACCCAAGGCACTCAAGCCCGCTAAACGCGCTCCACCTTTAAACGTGTGCACCACTCGCTTCAGCACATGCCCATGTTCGCTGTTTTTGGGTTCCGCCAACCAGGCCTGCAATGCATCATCCGCTTGCTCAGTTAATTCCTCTGCTTCTTCCAAGAAAATCGAAAAGACTTCAATATCTAAATTATCAAAATCATCACCCAGCAATGTCTGTAGCGGCGAAACCTCCTCCCCAGAGACAGAAGAAGACGAGGAGGAGGAAGACGGGGAAAAATCGGTATCCATTGATACCGACGCTTCTGATACCGACGCTTCGGCTGCCGCATCCGGCTCGGCATCAGACACACCATCCTCATCCATCGATTCCGCTGCGGGACGCTCTGGTAAGGCTTCGGGTGAGGATTCGGGTAAAAGCGCTCCGGTTTCAGGCTCCAATGCCTCATCAGTCAAGCGCTCTTCCCACGTGACCGGTTCATAATCAAAATGATCGGAATGTTGCTCAAGATAGGCATCAGCGGCATCCAACCACACCTGAGGATCTGGTAAAGTTTGCCCGTTTCGCAGCGCCGTCATCATGTCGCCAATGCTGCCATGACACGCGTTCAGTAATTCAAATAACTCATTTTTTATTTCAAAACGATTATCACAAATTCCTTCGTACAGTGCCTCCAAACGATTCGCCAGCTCGCCCACCGGACGAATATCCGCCAAATGCGCCCCGCCTTTCAACGTATGCAAATCACGCTGAAGTTCTTTAACGCACAACAGGTTACTGTTGTCCTGCTGCCAATCGCGCAATAAATTGGCCGCACTTTCCATGATGTCGATCGCCTCGTCGAGAAAGATGTCGATCACTTCCGGATCCACATTTACTTCCAACGCATCATTTTTGCTGATTTTTTTATCAGAAGTCTCAGGCGCAATGCTCACCTCTTCCGATTCATTGTCGACATAATGCGCTCTATTCGAACTCAATATTTCCGGTTTTGGCAATGCATTGTATTCGGCTATTTTCTCCGGTGGTACGAATGCCAACAAGCGGCTCGACAACGCTTCGGGTGAAACAATACTCAGCCCATTGGCCAAGTTATCCATCATGTCAATCAAGCGATCATGCGCTTCATGTGCCGTGGCGAAGAAAGCATCATCCACTCGCGTAGCCCCTGACTCCACACTGCGATACGCGTACTCAAGACCTCGGCATAAGTCCACAACCTCAGGGATTCCCGCATCCTGTGCGCTCACACGCAGCAAGGCCAATTGCTGGTACAAGGCGTTTAACTCTGGCGCAAGCTCAGCGGGATTCGCACGATAACTGGATAAAAAATGTCCAGCATCGAGCAGCTTATCAACCCCTTTCGTTAAGAAAATTTTAGTCACGAAAGGACTGACACTCAGGCAATCAACGCCTTCAAAAATACCCTCCGATTCCCGCTCACTGAGTGTACGCATAATGTGCGATTTGAGTTCGAGGATAAACGCTTCCTGCGGCAGAACGGGACGATGTGGATCCGCCATTAGACCATCTAAGGCTTGATTCAACGCTTGTATGCAACGCTCTAAAAAGTTCTGCAGCGCAGGATCCACAAAATGATTACAGCGGTGAATGCGCTTAATGAATCGCTCCAACGGCGTCACCACATCCGACACAGCGGTAATCCCCGCCATATTGGCGCAGCCTTTTAAGGTGTGTAACGCCCGCAGCAGTTCATTGGTGGGACTGGCATCAATGCCGCCCGACTCACTGAGAAACTCGTGCACAACCGCCAAATGACCCGCCGCTTCCTCGCGAAAAATCTCCACCAAGACGGGATCAAGACCTGCAAGATTCGCCAGTGACGCTGCTTCAGCTTCTCCTTCCTGAGCGCCCTCACGCACAGAGCCCTCGGATAGCCGTTCCATACCCTTCACGTTGATCTGTCGATTTCCCATCGCGGCAAGGTGCGCCGTCTCGGTCAAACCCCTGACATCAACCGGCGTGGGTTGCTGTTGTTTAAACGAGTCCACCAATAACGGCAAACATTCCAACGTTTTCTCGATGAGCGCAAACACGAGCGGCGAAGCCGTTATGGCGCGATCAATCACTCGATTCAGCAGGTTTTCGATGGCCCAAGATACTTCGCCCACAACCTGAGCGCCAACCATGCGACCACTGCCCTTCAACGTATGAAAGGCTCGGCGGATTTCTTTAAGCGCATCATGATTTTCCGTGTCACGACACCATTGTGGATACGCGTCTTGAATCGTCGTGAGGACTTCTTCAGCCTCTTCCACAAAAATATCAACGACATCATCATCAATCCACTTTTCAATCGTCGCTTCTTCTGGCGCCAGTGCTGGCAAGGGCGCACTCAAGTCAAACACATCCCGACTCTCAGCGGATAGTGGTGCAGATACGACGGGTGGATTCGGATCAAGCGCCGCCGACGCTACAGCATCCTCTTGTAGTTCAACTGATTGTAGTTCAACTGATTGTAGTTCAACTGATTGTAGTTCAACTGATTGTGGCTCAATTGCTTGTAGTTCAACTACTTGTGGTTCAACTGATTGTGGCTCAATTGCTTGTAGTTCAACTAATTGTGGT
>JARRRL010000064.1:0-16857 GCA_037380725.1 Gammaproteobacteria bacterium
TTGCTGATAATAGTTGGCACTTTATATTTGATTAATAGCCTAATTTCCTCTGAGTCGCTGCCGACGTCATCCGATGAGCGCACGCTTTCTGCGCCCGAACCGACTGATGCTGGTAAGGCGATCGAGAATCTTCCATTAAAGGCGAGTCGTAAACGTACATTGATTGAAGCAGAGCGCGAACCAAAAAGTGAAGCAGGAAGTGAGCCAGAAAGTGAAGCAGGAAGTGAAGCAGGAAGTGAAGCAGGAAGTGAAGCAGGAAGTGAAGCAGAGCAAGAACCAGTACGTGATGTTGTTATGCCAGCCACTGAGGAGGCTGTGAATCGCAGCAATGATGAGGTGGAGCCACGCGTGCGTATTGATGATGAGCATGTTGTGCGAGCCAGTTTGACGTGGCAGGTAATCGATTTGGAGCCAGGAGAACCCATTGCTGAAAATCCTTTGGTTTTTTTGCCAGCTGAGGACTTCAAGCGGGTGTACTTTTACACGCAAGTGGACGGACGAAAAGGGGAAGTCCTGTCTTATCAGTGGAGCTGGAATGGAAAGCCAATGGCTTCAGTAACAGTCGATGTCGTGGGGAACCGCTGGCGGAGCTACAGTTCTAAAAATATATTGCCGAAGCACCTTGGCAATTGGCAAGTGACCTTGGAAGACAGTACCGGTACTGTGCTTGCCGCCGCTGTTATTGAAGTGGCTCTGTCGCAATGATTTTTCGTTGTCCTGTACCTTGTGTTAAGTACAGCTGTGGCGTGCGCCATCCCAAAAGTGGGATGAGACGCACGCCACAAGTGGGATGACGGTACGATCGAGGACTCGCCGAGGTTTTAGGCCTCGGTGAGTTCTGGCAGGGTGACGTTTAATTCCAGAATTGAGCAATCACCACTCGAATCTAAAGAAACGGAAACGTCATTCGCTTCAATATTTACGTATTTTCGAATCACCGCTACAATGTCCTGCTCCATTTGAGCGATGTAATCTGGCTGATTGCGATCACGGCGTTCGTGAGCGACGATAATCTGTAAACGCTCTCGAGCTGTTGAAGACGTCTTTTTTTAACGCGTTCGAAAGTAATCCAGTAGATTCATGATCGATTATTCCCTCCAAACATGCGACGGAAAAATCCTGCGCGCTCCGGTTCAAGGAAACGGTGCTCGACTTTCTCACCCAGAAAGCGAGAAATGGCGTCTGAATAGGCTTGACCCGCTGGGCTTTTATCGTCCCAAATCACAGGGCAGCCTTCATTGCTGGCGGTCAGCACGCTCTGGGATTCAGGAATAACACCCAAAAGCGGCACGGATAAAATATCCTGCACGTCTTCTAGGGAGAGCATTTCGCCTTTGTCCACACGGCGGCGGTCATAGCGCGTAACCAACAGGTGCTCTTTTATGGGGGCTCGACCTTCTTCAGCTCGACGTGACTTGCTTTGTAGAATGCCCAAAATGCGATCTGAATCACGCACAGAAGAGACTTCTGGATTGGTGACGATCAGCGCTTCGTCTGCAAAATACAAGGCCATCATGGCGCCTTTTTCAATACCGGCGGGACTGTCGCACACAATATAGTCGAATGTTTCAGATAGCTCTTCCAGTACCCGTTCAACACCTTCCTGGCTGAGTGCGTCTTTGTCGCGTGTCTGCGATGCCGGCAGAATGAACAGATTGTCAATACGCTTATCTTTGATTAAAGCTTGGTTGAGTATAGCTTCATTGTTTACCACGTTGATTAAATCATAAACGACGCGACGTTCGCAATTCAGAATAAGATCCAGATTACGCAGGCCAACATCAAAATCTATGACGGCAGTCTTAAAGCCACGTATAGCCAGTCCAGTGGCAAATGATGCGCTTGTCGTGGTTTTACCCACGCCCCCCTTTCCGGATGTGACGACTACGATTTTGGTCACGGCTCGGTTTCCTTATTAGCTTAACTGTTAATGTTTAATTGAATCTCTTATGTTCTATTTATGATGTATTTTCGTGATCATTGTACGCACACCGTATGCGGACCGGGACAGCTCGGCAAAGCGTTGCTGCTCCTTTCCCCTTACTTCACGCCCGATTGGTGAGCGGTTCTCTCGGAAAATTTTTCCACTTCTTGAGCCGAGCTGCTGTCCATGACTCTGCTCAAGAAGAGATACACTCCGTGAAAGCTCTCGAATAAACTGTGCAATAAACTATTCATTAAAACTTATTCATTAAAACTATTCATATTCAAACCATGCATTCCAATCATGCATTCAAACCATGCAGTACAACAAGCAACTGGTCGTGGTCAATCCAACTGATATACCTTTAACCGTTATGAGTTCATTGCTTCAATTTTAAGCTTTTTCCCGTCCAGCGTGGCGTGAATGGCTTTGCGCCAATGTACGCGTTGTAGGTCTTCGTCCATTTTGTAATGTCCCGCGATGGACAGCAATTCGGCCTCTAGCTTTTGGCAAAATATGCGTGCAGTAGTATCGCCTTTTACGCCAGCGAGTGCGCGGCCCCGCAGTGTACCATAGACGTGAATGTGGCCATCGGCCAAAATTTCAGCTCCAGCACTGACCGGTCCAAGAACGATTAAATCACCACCCGACGCGTACACCTGCTGACCAGAGCGCACAGCGTGATCGACAATTTTTGAGGGAGGGCGTTCCGATCTCTGGATGACTTCCGTTTCGGGTGTATCGAGTTCTGGGGCATTATCGGGCGCGTATTCCGCAAACTCAACATTTTTCCGCTGCTGATGAAAGGCTTTGTGCGTTGGGTTTGTGGGTATCTGCGGTAATCCCGCAACAAACGCGGCTGTAATTTGATCTTCATGGCCACCGCGAACTGCGATGGGGTATACGCCGTAGGCCTGACAGACTTCACTGAGCTCAATAAAATCGATGGACTCATGCTCATGTTTTAATCGTTCAAGGTTAATGATAACAGGCATATCGCGAAAGAAGCTGGGTGCTTGTTTTACCATGCGAGCCAAGCGCTGATTGAAGCTGCGGTAATCGTACCGGAACAGCTCCAGTTGCGTCATTGGCATCAGTCCGCCTTTGAATTGAAAGGGAGCCTGCTCCTCTGAGATTCCGCCTTCTGTTTGAGCTGGTTCTTGCGTATTCTCGTTGGGCGTGAGGGTTGAGTTGTTTGTCATCTCTGTGAATAAGTCCTTTTACCGTGTGTCATGGCACGAATGGCGCGAGAAATGGCGCGAAAGTTGAGGCGGTAACACGATCATCGCTGAGTGAATTGTTACTGTCTTTATTCTGTACCCATGGCTGCCTGTTGTGGCGCTTGTGCTGTTTATCATGAGATGTGCTATCGATCGCGAACAATACATTAATATCAAACCTCATGTAAACCTGAAATTGCTTTGTTTTGCGGTCTGCTTATATGACTGCGTATGTATGACCGGCTTGTACGGTTTTGCTGTACGCTCGTAGGGAGCGATTTTCTGACGTTCTATTTTTGGTTTCAATAAATTTGTCCGTTAAGGCGTACAGAAAAAAATTCGTTCCAGTTCGGCGTCAGTCGACGACAGTAAACGGATAATCTACGTGCATATCTACGTGCATAATAGCAGAAGCATGTAAAAGGGCACAGTCTATGCTTTTGTGGATGTCCAGATGAGTTGTGTATTGGTGATACTTTAAAATTAAGTTGACTTTTAGATTATATAATCAGGTTGAGACACGGAACCGCAAAGAGTACATAATTTATCCATATTTGTTCACCTTTTAGTGATCAAGGAGAGGACATAGTGATCAAGGATATTGATCAAGGCTAGTGATCAAGGAGAGTGATCAAGGAGAGGAAGAGAGTGATCGAGGAGAGAATGACAAATGAGTTTGCTTGACTTTTCTGAGGCGCGGCAATGTTGGCAAGCGGCACATTGGTCGCTGCTTGCGCTGGGGCGTTGTTTTAGCGATGCTCATTTTGATGGAGAAGGCGGCGGTGAGGATGTCGGAGAGAGTGATGCTGGGGCGATGAGAGCAAGCCTGGATCTTGAGTCGCCTGGCACCTTGGTGCCTGAACTTGATCTTTACGGTGCAGTGCGTGTTACGCCTGTTTTGGCGTACCCCATCTATGATTGGCTTTATCGCGCGCATTATGCCGTTGCTCATGCCGTAGCGGGGTACTACAAAGCGGATGTGCAGGTGAATCTGATCTCTGCGGAATCGATTTATCCTTGCCTCCAGCGCTAAAAACAGAATGGGCGTGGATGAAGCATCATTGGCGGACACAAGGCGATAGCTTGGTGCGCTTTGTGCTGGATTTTGCTCAATTGCAGAGCCAGATGCCGGGAGGCGCGATGAGTGGGTATGCGCTGATGCATTCAATAGGGTGTTCGTCAGACGCGACGTCTGAATCCGGAGCCGAACAAATAGTGCTACCTAAACATGATTTAACACGACGCTTGCCCGTGCGTGAAATTCCAGCGTGGGACTTTAGTCTTGTTTCCACGCGCGTTCAGATAACGCATGCCTTGTTGGTGGGGCTGGGTGAACGATGGACCGAATTTTAACGGGGCTTTACTGATTGCTGGCGAAGCGATGTTACACAGACAGTGGGGAAAATGCTTCCTATTGTTTTTAATCTTTGATACAGTGTTGTAGTTGTTTTAGCAAGATTATGTACAGGTTATGCACGGGAATAGTTTGAGAAAGAATGATGATCTGCTCGCCAAGCGGGTGGGGTACTTGCTAAATTGGCTCGCAAGCAGCGCTCTTACTTTTGATCGAAAGCATCCTAGCAAGGAGGGGGCTGCCCTGCTGAGAGGGCTTTCTGTGGTTCAGCTTTTTCTAGTTTAAGTCAAACACGTTTAATGTTTTACGATTCGGCGCGAGTCGCCTGAGTCAGAAAGCGCTTAACTCAAAGAATCCTGAAATACAAAATTTACAGATTTGACCATTTTCTGAATAGAGCTTGAATGGCTTTTTGCTGGTGCCTGCGATGGTGCTACAGCGTGCCATATTCTGACCATTGGGGCATTTGCATGAGTAACGTTACTTCCGTTTTTGAGATTGTTGAGTTGCCGTCTGGGGAGATTGTTCTGCGACGTTCGGATGAAGGGGATGAGCCGCTGGTTTCGATTCGTTTCTCAAATGATGCTCGTGTGGCTTTGGGTGAGGCCATTGCTGAGATTGGAAAAGCAATGATTGGGACGGGTGTTGAAATGGTGGGTCAGATTTTTGAGGATGAAGAAGCGGAAATGGAGCAAGCGCGCGTCATTCATTAGCTGTTGGGCTTAAAAAGCTGGGTTGAAGTGTTAAACCTTGCCATACATATAATGCCTCGCCATACATATATGACGAGGCCCTGCGTCTACTCGGGGTAAACGGCGTTCTATAGTTTTTAATAAAGCCTTTATAAATGCTTTGTTAAAACTTGTTGGTTCTGATGACGCCAACGCTTAAACCTTCAATGGCAAATTCTGGGTCCTTTGCTGAAACTGAGATGGGTTCGAAGTCTGGATTTTCGGCAATGAGGAGAATTTTGTTACGGGACTTGCGAAACCGTTTGATGGTTACTTCGTCTCCAATCCGCGCAATAACAATGTCGTTATTTTTGGCTTCTTTTGTTCTGTGAACGGCAACCAGATCTCCTTCCAGAATGCCGGCGTTGATCATGCTGAGTCCTGTCACGCGAAGCAAGTAGTGTGCGACGGGGCTGAACAGTTTGCGGGGTATGTCGCACGTGTCTTCAATATTTTCGCTTGCTAGAATGGGAGACCCTGCCGCCACGTGTCCGACCAGTGGCAGGCCAGTGGAGCGGTTGGAATTTGAAATGATTCGGATACCACGCGAAGCCCCTGGAATCATTTCGATAGCGCCTTTTCGAGCTAAAGCCCGCAAATGATCTTCCGCTGCATTGGGGGATCGGAAACCCAGTTCTTGGGCGATTTCGACGCGTGTTGGTGGGTAGCCGGTTTCTTTCACGTAATGTTGAATCAATGCTAAAATCTCGGACTGGCGAGGTGTTAATTTCTCCATGTTTACATCCTGTCAAACTGTATTTTTAATGGCGCGATATGAGTAGTACTCGGTGACAGATGAATAAAAAATAATCTTCGACCATAAGTACTGCCTGTAAAATCAGGCTGTTGTTTTATACAGGGATTATAAGTGAAAGCGCTGTGTGTGTAAACACCTGATTTCGCTCTGAGCGTGTAAAGGTGTTCACGAGAGGGGAATACTGAGTGAATATGTGTACTGGGTCACAAGATGCTGTGATTACATGGCGGGGTTTTCCGACATCTCATAATATGAATCACTGTCGTTGACGGCATTGGCGTTGCTGCTAATAGCGCCAATCGTGCCAATGTCGAGATTCGCTGTGATGCAGTCAACGGTTTTGAGGTACAGCTCTTCGTCATCGGGGTGACTGAGCTGAAAATGGGGCATGTCGGTCAGAATGGGTTCCCATGCTTCCCACCAATCCAGATAGATCTCTTCAATAGTGCCGTCCACATATTGCAGGGTAATCAAATCAGTACGATCATCGAAGTCGAGCACTAAAAAAGGGAGGGAATCCTCTGATCTGAGGGTATACCACGCACCCGGAGCGGGTCCATTATCAAGCGTATCAAGAGTCATAAATCCCCCTACCAGTTAGCAACTTCACCTTCAGTGATCGGAATTGGACTCTGTTCATACTGTCAATATAGAACAGCTATTGGTGGCGTTTTAGACCGATAGGGTATAGCAGATTGTTGTAGGTTATCGAAAGGCGATAATATATTCTGTCGTCTGCTTACATATCCCAGATTAATGTCACCTGTGCGCCACCCCCATCAGAGCGGGCATTTAGATGATTCATGATGGCGTCGATGGTAATAGGCTCTCCATTATTTTCAATGCCTTGAGCTGAAAAAATGGGTTTGTCGTTTTCGTTGAAGCCAAGAAAAATCGCATTTTCACCTTGCCACAAGCGCGCGTATTCGGGACTTACATTTGGGTTGTCAAAATACACGTAGCTACCGGGTTGCACGTAATTCCAGTCCACTTCACCGTATTCATTGAGCGGAATATCGCTGCCGCTGGCTGTCGAGGGTGAGAACTGCATGGAGGTAAAAGGCCCGATGGTAAAGTTATCATTATTACTGTATAAGGCGTCAAATTTATTGGATCCAATGGCATCCAGTACGTCGGCTGAGTACTTATCGCTGTTGTAGAAAATATCATTAATGGCGTCACTGGCCGTCACGCCGTCATTAATGCGAAATTCGCCGGGTGAACCGCTAACGGGAGTCCAATACTGGCTGTTCATTCTGAAACTGTTGAGCGAATAAGCGAAATCAATATCCGCAGCATCCAATTTCTTGGCGGCATTGCGCACATACCAGGCGCTGTCGGGTGCCAGGCTGCCGTCGGGTAGCTGTGGGCGACCATCGTATAAAGCGTCTGGTAGCATCGACATGAGTGCATTTGTGGGTTTGTCGGTAGACGCGTTCGGTTTTGTCGTAGGCGGCGTTGCTGAAGACGGAGTGTTATAGACGTTCTCGGTGTTCCAGCTATCATGAGTGCTGTTGCTACTATAAGCCTTGCCGTTACAAGTACTCGTGTCGTTATGGCTAGGGTTTTTGTTGTTGGTGCCGTTGTATGTGTTGTATTCAGTGGTTGGTTTAGGCGTGGTGTGGAGATATTGTTCCAGTGATTCGAAAAAAGAATTGGTCTCTGAAGTGCTGGAAGGCGAGTTGGTGTCGCCATGGACCGTTGAATCTGGAGTGTTCTCGGTCAGCTGATAGGTTTCTAATATTCGAGCGCTCAGCTGTTTAAGAAGCGATGCGGTGCTTACTGTATTCTCCTGTTCGGGGCTTGTTGTGGCGACAGGAGGAGTTGTGGATTCGGTTTTGTGATTCGCCTGTTCTGTCTGGGCTTGATCACAGTGGGGTTTGTGTGTTGCAGGCTTTGACCCAACGCTGAAATCCATCATCGACACTCCTAAAAATTTCCATGGCAAATGCGACCAGTCCCAAGGTGAGCCACGATCGTGCCATTTGTATTTATATATTTATAATTGTATTAGTACAGCAGTTTGATTCTGAGTGGTACAAAATCAATAATTAGTGATGCATATTATAAGCGAGGTACCGTTGTGAATGGCTGCTTTTTATTCGATTATACCGTGTACACGCTGATACCAGAGCATTATCTCTGAAATGCGACCTAACGTATAGGGTTTAGTGTTCAATATCAAGACAGATTTGTAACTGGGGTATAGGGCAGGCGTTCCATGACGGAGTTCAAAAAAACTATTTTGATTAGCATTCAGGAGCAAGTGCTGTGGGTGCGGGATCGCGTATCGGGCGAAACGGTGCTGCGCTACCCGGTTTCCACGGCATTGAAAGGGCCGGGTCAATGCGTGAACAGTGGTTGTACGCCTTTGGGTCATCATTATGTGCGTGCAAAGATCGGTGCCGGTTTACCGCGCAATGCGGTATTAATGGGGCGTCGATGGACCGGTGAAATTTACTGCCCAGATTTGGCAGCAATTTTTCCCAATCGAGACTGGATATTGTCGAGGATTTTGTGGTTGAGGGGTGTGAGCCGGGAAAAAATCGACTGGGTCAAGTGGATTCCATGCGCCGTTTTATTTACATTCATGGTACGCCGGATACCGAACCCATGGGAATACCGCTCTCCCATGGGTGTGTGCGAATGCGCAATCGTGATGTGATGGCGCTGTTTGATTCTGTGCCAATTTATACGCCGGTTTGCATCGAATGAACGTGTGACTGTCGTGTGTGATCCCATTCCGATACAAGGCCAGAACACAAGGCCAGAACATAATGTTTGTTAGAAAAGGAAACAGTGAGTATGACGGGACGTGTGATTATTGATGTAGCTGGTTTAACGCTTGATGATTCGGAAGCGAAATTGGTGTCCGATCCCATGGTAGCAGGCGTTATTTTTTTCGCTCGAAACTATGAATCTCCAGAACAAATTCAAGCACTCATTGCGCAACTGCGGTCGATTCGGGAAGACATTATTCTGTGTGTGGATCAAGAAGGTGGGCGTGTGCAACGATTCCGTACAGGCGTAACGCGTCTGCCACCTGTTGGGGTATTGCGTCAGGCGTATCAAGCTTGCCCCGAACAAGCCTTGAAGGATGCGGAACAATTGGGCTGGTTAATGGCGTCTGAAATGCTGGCGCTGGGCATTGATCTGTCTTTTGCGCCTGTTTTAGATGTGGATTATGGTAATCATGTTATTATTGGCGATCGCTCATTTGGTGTAACGGCTGCTGATGTGACGGCCTTAGCGGGTGCGTATGTGCGTGGCATGCATCGAGCGGGCATGGCGACCGTCGGCAAGCATTTTCCCGGTCATGGTTACGTGGCCTTGGATTCGCATGAATCGTTGCCGTACGATGCGCGTCCGCTTGTGGCGGTTGAAGCGGATATGGCGCCTTATGTTGAATTGATCGATCAGCTTGATGCGGTGATGACCGCACACATCGTTTATACGCAGGCCGATGATCAGGCTGCGAGTTTTTCTCCGTATTGGATTGAGCAACAACTGCGGGCGCGCCTCGGTTTTCGCGGTGTGGTGATCAGTGATGATCTGCACATGCGTGGCGCTTGGCAAGCCGGTGATCCGAGTGTTCGTGCCCTAAAAGCACTTCAAGCGGGTTGTGATGTGCTGTTGTATTGCAATGATCCCGCTGGGGTTCAGGTGGTGTTGAATACCTTGACGCAAGCGGGTGTGAGCGATGCGACGGATCTGTCGGTATTGCGTCGAGCGGGTACAGCGTCTTGGAAGCATTTTGCGCCGGGCGCAGCGCGTCAGCAAGCCTTGAACGCGTTGCGGGCGTACATGGATGTCAGTACCTGATTTTAAAAACAGTTTTTTATTTTGAATGCCGTGGAGTGGGTGTGTGTTATCAGAAATACAGGCTTGGCTGCTGGAAACTTCGATTTTGAATGTGCAGCGCTGGTGGGTGATTCAGTGTTTTATTTTGGTTTTTCTGGTGTTAGTCGTGAACGTGATGGCGCGGCGATTTTTGGCGCGTTTGGGAGAAAAACTGCAAGGAACGGTCAACCCATGGGACGATGCGTTTGTTCACGCTTTGTCGGCCCCGCTTGGGGTTTTTATTTGGGTCGTGGGGATTACGTGGGCCATTGAAATGGCAACGCTGAAAACGGCCTTGTCGTTTTCGGGCATACTGGATCCCATGCGCCGATTGGCCGTGGTGTCGGTGTTGGCGTGGTTTGTGGTGCGGTTTATTGTGTTGGCTGAACGGAACCTGTTGCATCCATCTGACGCCAAACACGCGCCGGACTCGACAACGGTGCATGCCATCAGCAAACTATTGCGCGTCTCCGTATTGATTACAGCGGGTTTGGTGATTTTGCAAACCTTCGGATACAGCGTATCGGGGGTTTTGGCTTTTGGTGGGATTGGCGGTATTGCTGTGGGGTTTGCGGCAAAAGATTTGTTGGCCAATTTTTTTGGTGCGGTTATGCTGTATTTGGATCGACCGTTTCGAGTTGGTGATTGGATTCGATCACCGGATCGAGAAATTGAAGGTACGGTGGAAGAGGTGAGTTGGCGCTTGACCCGTATTCGTACTTTTGACGCTCGCCCGCTCTATGTGCCTAATTCCGTGTTCGCCAATATTGCGGTGGAAAACCCGTCGCGCATGCTGAACCGACGCATTTATGAAACCATTGGTGTGCGCTATGAAGATCAGGACCGTCTGGCGACGATTTTAGTGGAAATTCGAGCGCTATTGAAAGCGCATTCGGATATTGATCAACAACGAATCATCATGGTGAATTTGAATCATTTTGGTCCCAGTTCCTTAGATTTTTTCATTTACTGTTTTACCCTGACCACGGATTGGAAAACCTTTCACGAAGTAAAAGAGCGGGTGTTGTTCGCGATTCACGATGTGATTCGACAGCAGGGGGCTGAGATAGCGTATCCGACTTCGACCGTACACCTTGAGGCTTTGCCTGGGCGGGAATCTGGGCCTGCGCGCGAATCTGAGCCTGTGCGGGAACGGGGCATGACCTGAGTGAATGTCCATAACATATACAAGGGGCGTGAAAGTATATTTGATTGAAATAGATCATTTTTTTCGAATAAGCGACGTTGACGACCACATATCATTTTGATAGGATCCTGCTTGGCTGAAAGGGGGCTTTTTATCATGTGATGCAAGACCGATTATGCTTGCTGGTCTCGCTCACTTTCTTGAACAAGCTTACTTTCTTGAACAAGTCGTAAGCACAGATCAGGTTGCCTTCGTCGTTCCAGATCATTCGCCATTTCAGGCAATACTTCAAAACTGTGTAAGGAATTACTGCGTGTCCTCCAGTCAATCTGATTACCTTAGAAAAAATGTCCCCGATCAGGCCGAGATGGAAGATGTTCTGAGCAACGCTGAGTGTCTTCTGGATCGTGTCGCGGTAACGAATATTGTTGATCATTTGGCGCAGCAAGTGGCGGATGTATTGTGCGATGATGCGCCGGTTATCTTGTGCGTAATGAATGGTGCTTTGCCTTTGGTGGGGGCCTTCATGGCGCGTTGGACGTTTCTGCTGGAGCTGGATTACGTGCACGTGACGCGTTATGGGCACGAAACCGTAGGGGGGGACACGCAGTGGCTGGCGTATCCCCGTATTGACTTGAAAGATCGAAATGTGCTGATCGTTGATGATATTTTTGATGTAGGTGAGACCTTAACGGAGATCGTGAAGTGGTGCCGCGCATCCGGTGCGCAATCCGTGCGATCCTGTGTGCTGGTGGAAAAAATGCATGATCGAAAGGTGCAATCGGCGTGTCGCCCTGATTTTATCGGTGTGCAATTGAAAGACAAGTATTTGTTTGGTTTTGGTATGGATTACAAAGGTTATTTTCGTAATCTGAATGGTATTTACGCCATGAGGTCTTTGGAAAAAAGCGACGTGTAGTCGCTGAAGTAGTCGCTGAAGCGGAACCAGGATAAGCAAAGTATGATGGAAAAACACGACAAAACGGGTTTGATTGGCGGTACCGGTTTTGAAGATTTAGCGCATGTGCTGGTGGATGAAACGCGGCGTGTGGACACCGTTTATGGCGAACCATCCAGCCCCCTGCGTGTGGCGCGCTGGCGTGTGACAGATGGTGATTCTCACACCGATTGTCCTGTGGTATTTTTGAGTCGACATGGGTTTGATCATCGGATTCCACCGCACCGTGTTAACTACCGCGCCAACCTCTCGGCCTTGAAATCGGCAGGATGCCAACGTGTGGTGGGTATTTATGCGGTGGGAGGTATTCATGAAAAAATGCAAGCGCCAGGGCATGTAGTTATACCCGATCAGATCATCGATTACACAAGTGGACGTATAGCCAGCTACTGGGATGATGACACGCAAGCAGCCTTGCATGTGGATTTTACTGATCCTTACACGCCCTCATTGTCGAAGCAATTGGTGATCGCCGCGAAGGAGCTTGAAAAGGAGACTGGATATGAGATCAGTTCGAGTGGCGTCTATGCGGCGGTGAATGGGCCACGTTTGGAGAGTGCGGCGGAGATTCGTCGTATTGCTCGAGATGGCGGTGATATCGTCGGTATGACGGGTATGCCAGAGGCGGCATTAGCGCGTGAGTTGGCGTTAGATTTTGCGGCCTTGTGTGTGGTGGTTAATCCAGCGGCAGGCCTGAGTGATGGTCTGATTACGTTTGAAATGATTGAATCAGCATTGAAGATAGGGAGGCAGCGTGTTTACGATATCTTAGGCGCGTTTTTTGCGAAAACGACTTAATTTTGCGAAAGTGATTGATTAAGAGCCATTCCAGATTCTGATCTAATAGTAACTTTTTTCTTCAGCATATTTTTTATCACCTATCACCTAAACTTGTCTGTGTAAATTTAGCTTCCGACTATTTCCCAACTTACCCAACTTACCCAACTTACCTGACTATTTCTGAAAAAGCCGATTCAGACAAAGCCAATATCAGACAAAGCTTACTATGGATAATCCATAAGTTCGACAAATTCACAGTTTCAGGCATTGTGCATTGCTTTCTCTTTATTTTTGTCTCTGAGCAATATTAACATTTTGTTTGTGAGCGTTCGGGTCTCTCAACGCAACGTTTTGTTTTAACCATTTTAAGATTCAGCCGTGAAACAGTTCTACTTGTTAAACAAAAGGCAATTAACCAATACTGAGTTGATGGTTTGATCTGTTGTACCGTAAGACACCTCTGTTGAACAAACAATGTTTATATTTTGTGATACGCTGTCCTTCTGTTTTTGCTTGTTGTGATGTGCATCGATCGTGAACAAGAATACGAAAATAGAACAATAATAAGCGTGTGAAATGGACAGTACTCGGAGTATGCGGTGTCCGTAATTAAAGACGATCGGTTAATGTCTGAGAAGGCGTCGCCTGAGCCGCCATTCGCGGCTGCTCAGGCGGCTCAGCATGAAACCCAAATTAAGTTTACTACTGCTCAGTGTGTGATGGCGCGTTTCTGTGCGTCCTTAGGGTATACCAGACAAGTAGCCGTGGACATCGCGGACTGCCCCATTGACATCGATTTCGATGTGCTGGTGCAGATACTTGATGTGTGGGGACGCAAAAATCCTTTTTTGGGTGCGCGGCGTTCAGCGAGCTTGGACGAGACCAATGGATTGTATTGGTATTGGTCGGCGGATGTATCGATACCGCTGCATGAGCTCAGCGCCACCTGGCGTGAAGCTGAGTACGCCGATATGACGGAACATCCTGAAATAGCGCACCGGTTAAATGATTTCGTTTTGAACGTATTTTATCTGCCAGCGACCAGCTCCGGTGCTGCAGCGAATCCCCAGTTGTTGCTCGTCTGCGATGAGTTGTATTTTGATGCGGTGGCGCGCCAGGGAGTTCGAGCGGAACTGGAGCGGTATATATCGGCTGTATCGGCATCGCAATCCAAACAGAAAGATCAAGCAGTGCAGCAGACAGATCAGGCAACGCTGTTGAACGTGGCGCAGCGCCTACCGCCTTCACGTTTGATGTTGGCGGATGCGCCTCGGCGCTTGCGGGCGGTGGTGAAAACCGTTGACGCCGTACGCGCAGCGGAAGCGTGGTCAGACACCTTATGCCAAGTCGCTAGCACAGCATCCAGTACGGCATTGCTTGATGAGGCATTGCTTGATGAGGCATTGCTTGATGAGGCATCGCCCTGGCATTCGCGAGAAGCTCAACGCGCTTGGCCACAATTGGATGTGGAGGCCTTGACTCAATTCTTGGCAAATAATGATCGACTTTGGCTGGATTTGATTGCTTTGCTTGCTTTGCTGGATGCGAAGACTGAGTGGGAAGCTGGGCACTTGGAGGCTGGAAAAAAGCGCCAAGCGGAAAAAGCATCAAGGGAAAAAGCATCAGCGGAAAAGCCGAACGCGGATCAACAGTGCCGTGAAACCTGTGTCTGGGTGCCCATACGCCATCGGGTTGAGCGTCGTGCGCGGCGTGGCGGCGTGGGTTCGCATTCTGACTTGATTGCAAATACATCCAGTAAAACCGATTCGATCGGTTCTGATTTGGTTGCCGTTGGCTTGCTCAGTGAAAGTTTGCCAATGGTATTCCCTATGATGGAGCGGATGGATGTATGGCAAGGTCTCAGTGCGTGTTCGAAGCGCTTGCAACAGTTGTATCGCATTGCGGGGTTTTATGGGGATGAACTGATTGACCTGAGAGAAACCGCGCTACCGTTTGCGTGGTCCGATATGCTGGGACCCGTGTTGCGCGTGCTGGGTGCGGAAGAGCCAGCATCACAGGCCCCCTGGGGTGTTTTGCCAGAGCAAGGCAAGCACGGTGTATTTTTGGTGGACCTAGCCCGCGCTGAGTTGCGAGTTTATCGCTGTGTAGCCGGTCAGTACCACGCGGATTACGCCTACTCTGAGTTGTGGCGCAGTGCGATGACGCGTGTGTTGGATGTCGTGGTTCGATATGCCGAATTGCGGGATATCTTGTTTCCAGGCAACGATGTTCTGCACAGCTTATCCAAACCTTCGCACGATTATTTTATGCTGAATGCATTACCGATACCTATTCACACAACTGCTGTACCCACAACTGCTACGCCCACAGCTGCTGCTCAATCCGCTGATGAGAACATGAGCGCTTACCCGAGTCATTACGATTGTGTGAGCGTGATGCTCAAAATTCAGAAAGAATCGAATTCAGCAGGATTTAAAGTGCAACTGTGGCGTGAAGCCATCAATCGACTCAGCGCCGCACAGCCTGTTTTACGAACGCAAGTGGTGTATGAGCTGCGCCATGCACTGCCGGTGCCCCGACTGGTGCTGCTGCGAGAACACGCTTCCGTTGATTTTGAGTACAGTGATTTGTCGCGCCACGTTGATGGTCCTTCAGCAACAGCTGCTCAACTGGTTCGAGATGCTGCGCACGTACCGATCGCGACCGATCGTGATGGCGTGCAGCACCGCTTAATTAAAGTTTCTGAAAATGAATACGGTTATTTTTTACTTTTTTTGCCATACCTATTGGATGCACGCTCAGCACTGAACCTACTGGAAGAAATAGGGGTGATGTATGCACGCCTAAGTCGTGGGGCTGCTGCGACACCTACGTTGATCCCCAGCGATGAGATGCAAGGGGCTTTTCGAGATCGCTTGCACCGTCGTTTGACACAGCGATTTCTACCGACCGCAGATGTTAGGGCGGCGGGTGAAGGGCTTGGCCGTGAGGTGCATGATGAGAGCGCTGAGCGATTAGCGCGTCGTCCCATCGTCGAAACGTTTACCTTAGAAGGTGAGGCATTACAGGCTGTGCGCCACATGGCGCACGCACATTGCTGTACCGTAGAACGTCTTATTTTGGCGGCCTGGTGTTTATTGCTGCAGAAATTGCACCCTCAGCATCCTCTTGTGATGGATATCGTCGAATCAACGCCAAAGGCAAGTGACTCTGGATCGTGCTTGGGACCATGGGACAGCATACACATGGTACAAATGATGGAGCAGGTGAGCAGCGTTGACAGTGTACCGTCTTTGTTAAAACACTGTGATCAGCGACGTCGTGTGGCGTGTGCGTCGCCTTCGTTGCATCAGGCATCGGGACGCTTTCGATACTACCCAATTTCTACTGGCGATCTGGATGTCTTTCCGCTTCAGGGTGTGTACGCGGCGTGCCATTCACAGCGAGACTGGGAACTTCACGTGCTCGATGCTGATCAAGCTTTGCGCTTTATTTTATGTCGTTTTGTGAGTAATACGCGACAGGAGTTGGTTTCAACGGAAAACGCGATGGGAGCGTCGTTGTTTGCGGCGCGGTTTTTACTGAATCGACTGCATGGTGTATTGATCCCCTTGTCTCAAGGTGTGCCACCACATCGTATTGCGGTGCTGTTGGAGTGGGAGAAACGATTTTATCAGCAACAACATTCCTTTGATCTGACCATGGCCAGGTCACTGGAACAGTCCGTCGGTCAATCTGTTGTACGGGAAGGCGTGAGCGATGGATGTGATGATGATAAGCGTGATGATCTTGACGAGGCGTCGCTAATGCGGCGTCAATTGTTTCGTCGGATTTGCACTTTAGCTTTGTTGCATCCCAAGCGACCGGCGCTATTGAGTGCGGGATCGCTGGGTGGGCAGGCTCAGAGTGGGGCGCTTCAAGGCGCTAAAAATCAGGTCGTCAGCTATGGTGATCTGGTAGCACGTGTGTCGCATATGGCGCGTGGTTTGCGTGCAAAAGGCGTTGAAGATGGTGATGTACTGATCCTGTATGCGGAAAAACCCGCCGCGATTATTACACTGTGTTTGGCCGTGTTGGAAGCCGGTGCGACCTGGGTGTTGGTGGACCCGTATCAATCAAAGACCTGTGTCAGCACACAACTCAATGATGGCACTGTTTCAGGGTGGATTGCAGAAGATCGTTTAA
>JARRRL010000065.1:0-9725 GCA_037380725.1 Gammaproteobacteria bacterium
CATAAACACAAGACCGTCCCGTCCGACATTCAATTTTTCAATAATCGCGTCCGTAAACGTCTCCCAACCTTGACCTTGATGTGAAGCCGCTTGCCCCTTCACAACGCTCAACACACTGTTCAACAGCAGCACACCTTGATCAGCCCACGACGTCAAACATCCATGGGCTCCATTGGTAACGCCAACATCGGTTTGCAATTCTTTAAAAATATTCTGTAAGGACGGCGGAACCGGCACCCCTGGTTTTACGGAAAAACTCAGACCATGCGCCTGCCCAGGACCGTGATAAGGGTCTTGCCCTAAAATCACGATTTTGGTCGCCTCAAACGCCGTGTGGTTCAATGCAGCAAACATGTCACCACCTGCCGGATAAACCGCTTTCCCCTGTGCCCGTTCAGACTGCAAAAACCGTCTGAGTTGCTTCATATACGGTTTCTCAAACTCATCGGCCAATTGCGCCAACCAACTGGACTCCAGTTTAATACGCCCCATACTCATGCCAAGCACCTCTGAATTCGTGTTTATACTTTTACTTATACTTATTCAGTAGCCATCCGCCCATTACTGCTCTTTTACCGGACGCAGAAGCGGAAAAAGGATCACATCACGAATCGACGGCGAATCGGTCAAAAACATCACCAAGCGATCAATACCAATCCCTTCACCTGCCGTCGGCGGCAAGCCAAACTCCAGCGCTTGAATGTAATCCGCATCAAAGTGCATCGCTTCCAAATCACCCGCTTCTTTCTCGGCAACTTGCTCGCGGAATCGCGCCGCTTGATCATCCGGATCATTCAACTCCGAAAAACCATTTGCAATTTCGCGTCCACCGAGGAAAAACTCAAAGCGATCCGTTACCTCCGGATTGCCATCCTGGCGTCGAGCCAATGGCGAAACCTCTGTGGGATATTGCGTCACAAAAACCGGGCCTTTCAAACGACTTTCAACCCGTTCTTCAAACAGCTCCATGTGCAAACGTCCCAAACCCCACGTGTCTTTGACATCAATACCACATTGCTGAGCAAACGCGCGCATTGCAGCCACGTCATCAACGCTGTCAGCCGTCAGTGTGGGCTCGTATTCAAGCAACGAATCCCGCACCGTAATGCGCTGAAAGGATGGCTCAAAATCAAACGTTTCCCCTTGATACGTGATGCATAAGGCACCCGTCACTTGCTGAATCATTTTTCGCAACAGCGTTTCCGTAAGATCCATCAGATCTCGGTAATCCGCAAAACTGCAATAAAATTCCAACATCGTAAACTCAGGATTGTGGCGCGTCGACAAGCCTTCGTTTCGAAAATTTCGATTGATTTCGAAAACGCGCTCAAAACCACCCACCACCAATCGTTTGAGATACAACTCAGGCGCAACCCGTAAGTACAAGTCCATATCCAAGGCATTGTGATGCGTCACAAAAGGACGCGCCGCCGCTCCACCCGGGATGCCGTGCATCATGGGTGTTTCGACTTCCAAAAAACGGCGCTCGCACAAGAACTCACGCATTATCTGTATTACCTGACTGCGCGTCTGAAACACTGATCGTGTTTGCTCATTCACAATCAAATCCACGTAACGCTGGCGGTATTTCATTTCTGTATCCGCCAAACCATGAAATTTTTCCGGCAGAGGCCGCAAGGCTTTCACCACCAAACGCGCAGCGGTCAAATCCACATACAAATCCCCTTTGTTTGAGCGCGCTAGCACGCCCTCACCCGCCACCACATCACCCAAATCCCATTGTTTGATGGCGGTCAAGGTCTCCGCATCCAGTGTTTTTCGGTTTACGTACAATTGAATGCGACCTGTCATGTCCTGAATGACCACAAACGCCCCGCGATTCAACAGAATACGCCCCGCCACGCCAACCGTAATCGCCTGCTCTGCCAACAGCGCTTTGTCTGTGGTGGCATGCGTATTTTGTAAATCTCCGGCCCAGTCCGAGCGACGCACATCATTGGGGTAGGCTTGCCCCTGTTCACGCAACTGCGCTAATTTTTTTCGACGCTGCGCCACCAAGCGATTGGTCTCTTCTCTTGCACCGGCTTCTTCGCTAGCTTCGTCGTCCACCGCAGAAAACGGCTCTGGTGTATCACTCATCCTATTTAAACCCCTGTCATCACCACGCCGACAAGTCACGACCCGCCGCATGATGCATCATGATAACGATTAACCGTGCATTGAACTTGCCCTTGTAGCTGCTCCGCGATCAGAGTCCCGATTTGAGACTCGCTTCCAAAAAAGCGGACAAATCTCCATCCAATACAGCATCCGGATTCGTGTTTTCAACGTGCGTACGCAGATCTTTCACTCGAGATTGATCCAGTACGTACGAGCGAATTTGACTGCCCCAGCCAATATCCGATTTACTGTCTTCAAGCAATTGTTTCTCGGCGTTCTGTTCTTGCAAGGCCAATTCATACAATTTGGCTTTCAATTGTTTCATCGCCTGATCTTTATTTTTATGCTGCGACCGATCATTCTGACATTGCACCACAATATTGGAGGGTAAATGCGTAATGCGAACCGCCGAATCGGTTCGGTTCACGTGCTGCCCCCCTGCGCCACTGGCTCGATACGTATCGATGCGCAAATCCGCCGGATTGATGTCAACGTCGATGGTGTCATCCACCTCAGGCGACACAAAAACCGACGCAAACGACGTATGACGACGATTTCCCGAATCAAAAGGTGATTTACGCACCAACCGATGCACACCCGTTTCCGTCCGCAACCATCCGTATCCATACTCACCTTCGATGCGAATCGTAGCGCTCTTCAAACCCGCCACTTCACCCGGGGAGGCCTCCACCAGTTCAACGTTAAAACCCGCTTTCTCCCCCCAGCGCAAATACATGCGCAACAACATTTCAGCCCAATCCTGCGCTTCCGTGCCGCCCGATCCGGCTTGAATATCTAAGTACGCGTTATGGGAATCCATGTCACCTTTAAACATGCGACGAAATTCCAAGTGCCCCAACTGCTCTTCCAACTCGTCCAACTGCGGCTCAACTTCTGCGTACGTCTCAACGTCGCCTTCCTCTACCGCCAATTCCAGCAGCAATTCGACGTCATCCAAACCCTCCCTTATCGCCAGCAACGTTGTCACCGTCACGTCTAAGGTCGCACGTTCGCGCCCCAAAGACTGTGCTCGGTCGGGATCATTCCACAAATCGGGATCTTCAAGCTCTCGCGTTACTTCCTCCAATCGCTCCTGCTTCAGATCGAAGTCAAAGAAACCCCCTCAGGGCATCCAAACGGCCCTTAAGATCTTTAATACGTGCTTGCAAGGCGGTGACTTCCACAACACATTCTCCTTGGTGCATGACTGTTTAATGTTACTGTTATAGTTACCGATATTAGCTACCGATATTAGTTACCGAGCTGTTTAACGTTACTGATGAGACGGTTCCGCATAGACAATCATCAACTGTACCGTACTCACGCCACGGAAATGGTTTTCTGACAATCGATAAACCACACGAACCCATTCCGCGTGAAACGGCCAATAATCAACCGCATTAAACGCGATACCTTCAAACGTTTGCAATGATCCAGGCATTTGCACCGTTACTTTAACGTGTTTATCACCCAGCACGCGATGCTGACAAACCTTAAATACATTATCAAACTGTGGCTCTTCAAACTGCTGACCCCACGGAATGTGCGCCACCAGGGTATTGGCCAAAGCGAGTGTCACATCCCCCGCATCCAACGGTCCATCCGTCAGCACCTGCTCCACCAGCGTCTCGACATCGAAATGATGCGCCGCGCGGGTCGCAAAAGCCGTGCGAAACGTCTCCAGCGACGCTTTACGCAACGTCAGTCCCGCCGCCATAGCATGACCACCAAATTTCGTGATCAAACCAGGATTCAGCGCATCGATCTCCGCCAACACATCGCGCAAGTGCACGCCAGGAATAGAACGCGCGGAGCCCTTCACACTGTCTTCACTGGCCTCCGCAAACACCACAACCGGACGATGATACCGTTCTTTAACGCGCGCCGCTAAAATGCCAATGACGCCCTGATGCCACGACGGATCATAAAGACAAATACCCGCTGGTGCCGACGACGCAGAAAACACCACGTCATTTAAGGCCGCCAACGCTTCAGCCTGCATCGAAGCTTCGATGTCCTTGCGTTCACGATTCAGTTGATCCAGTTCAGCCGCATAGGCGCGAGCGGTCGTTTCATCTTTCGCCAACAAGCACTCAATACCGTGACTCATATCATCCAAACGACCCGCCGCATTCAAGCGCGGTGCCACCGCAAACGCCAAATCACTGCTCACCGCGCGCGATAACTCCCGTTTTCCAACCCCCATTAACGCCGCGATACCCGGACGAACCTGGCCCGCTCGAATCCGTCTTAAACCTTGCTGCACGAGAATACGATTATTGCGATCCAACGGCACCAAATCCGCAATGGTGCCCAAAGCCACCAAATCCAACAACGACGCAAAATGCGGTTTTTTCAAACCGCATTGCGTAAACCAATCTCGTTTAGCCAAAGTCGCACGCAGAGCAGTCATTACGTAAAACACAACGCCCACGCCCGCCAACGCTTTACTGGGAAATGCGCATCCCTGTTGGTTGGGATTCACAATCGCGGCAGCAGCGGGCAATTGCTCACCCGGAAGATGGTGGTCCGTTATCACGACCGGAATACCAAGACGCGTTGCCGCTTCAACGCCATCGACGCTACTGATGCCATTGTCCACCGTCATCAATACTTCAGCACCACGTTCTGCCGCCACCGCAACGATCTCAGGTGTTAAACCATACCCGTACTCAAATCGATTGGGCACCAAATAATCCACCGATGGCGCGCCCATCATGTGGAAAGCTTCCATAGCCAGCGCGGTACTGGTGGCACCATCCGCATCAAAATCACCAATAATGGTTAAACGCCGACCCGTCATAACCACGTCTGCTAGTATCGCCGTCGCGCGCGCCAAACCCGCTTGGGTCGGTCGATGCAACGCGTCCAACTCATGCCCAATGTCTTCAGCATGCTGGATACCGCGAACGGCCAATACGCGAGCCAACACGGGATTCAAATCTTGCAGAGCAGTCGGCATCCGCTTAGGCATCACACGGCGCACGATTTCACGCCGTCTCGTCGCACCACGACCCTCAGCCCTATCCGCCACTGCACATTCAGTGTTACTGGCTGAACCACCCATTTTTACTTCCTTGCTCTGACTGACTTGCCCTGACTGACTCTAGGTTACCCGCCTCTCGGTCATCCCCGCGCACAATCTCTGTGTGTAAACTGCCCTTCACCAGCAAACAGCACCGGTTACGGCATATGCTGCACAATCGCTCGCTCAACCGCACCACGTTCCGCGTCCACCGTTTGCACCGGGACCGACTGACATTGTTGAATGGCAATATCGGGATCTTTCAGACCATTTCCCGTAAGCGTACACACCAAACGGCTGCCTTCTGGGATTTTACCTTGCGCAATATCTCGTAGCGCACCCGCAATGGAACACGCCGACGCGGGCTCACAAAAAATACCTTCCAGCGACGCCAGTTGTCGCTGCGCCGCGAGTATTTGGTCGTCCGTCAATTGATCAAACCACCCGCCTGAATCCTGCTGCGCAGCAAGCGCTTTATCCCAAGACTGGGGTGCACCGATTCGAATTGCCGTCGCTACAGTTTCTGGCGCTTCAATCGGGTGTCCATGCACAAAAGGCGCAGCGCCTTCAGCCTGATAACCCAGCATTTTAGGTCTCGCATTGGTCCGACCATGACGATAGAACTCATCGTAGCCCATCCAATAGGCCGAGATGTTCCCCGCATTACCAACCGGTAAACAGTGGTAATCCGGCACACAACCTAAGGCCTCAACAATTTCAAACGCCGCTGTTTTCTGCCCTTGCAAGCGATAAGGATTAATTGAATTCACGATGGTAACCGGTATTTGCTCAGCGACTTGACGAACCAAGGCCAAACCCTGATCAAAGTTTCCTCGAATTTGCAATACCACCGCACCGTACATCAACGCCTGCGCGAGTTTACCCATGGCAATTTTGCCTTCCGGGATCACCACAAACGCCGTCATTCCCGCGCGCGCCGCATACGCGGCGGCGGCGGCCGACGTATTACCCGTAGAAGCGCAAATGATCGCCGAGCTCCCCGCTTCAGCTGCTTTCGTTACCGCTACCGTCATGCCGCGATCTTTGAATGAACCGGTGGGATTTAAGCCTTCATACTTCGCGTAAATTTCCACGTCTTTACCGGTTTTTTCCACCAAACGACGCAAGCGAATTAACGGTGTATTGCCTTCTCCAAGCGAAATCACTGACGTATTTTCATGCACCGGCAAATAGTCACGGTATTTATTAATTAAACCTGTGTAACGATCACCCATGAGACAAACGCGCTCCTCAGCCAATTAATCCGTTTCATAAACTTAATACCCGCAATTTGGTGACGGGTGCCCCGATTTCAGGTAGTGCTTCAATCCGAGCAATGACCCGATTGATCACAGCCTCAGTCACCGCTTGCGTTAACAATACGATTGAGACCAAGTCAGTCTGTTCGTGTACCGGTTTTTGTATTGCCGCATCAATACTGACGCCGTCCTCACCCAGCATCTCCGTAATGTGTGCCAACACAGCCGGCTTATCACGGACTTGAAAGCGCAAGTAAAACGCGCTACAAACCGCATCAATCGACACCATTTGAATCGGTTTCGCATCCTGAAAAGCTAATGGCGGCACCGTTTGTTCAATCGCCAATCCTGAATGGCGAGCCACTTCAATCACATCAGCAACCACTGAAGAAGCCGTAGCCATTCCGCCAGCTCCAGCGCCATAATATAAAGATGAACCCACCGCATCACCCTGCACCATCACGGCATTCATCACCCCATTCACATTCGCCAACAACGCGTCACAGGGAATTAATGTGGGGTGCACACGCATCTCTATACCCGCCTCAGATTGACGCGCCAACGCGACGTGTTTCACCCGATAACCTAAACGGTGTGCGTACTCCAAGTCTTCAGACTGTAAAGCCGTAATGCCCTCCACATACACATCGCGGTAAGACAGCGGAACGCCAAACGACATGGATGCCAAAATCGTCAGCTTATGAGCCGCATCAATGCCTTCTATATCAAAAGTGGGGTCCGCTTCCGCGTAACCAGCGGCTTGCGCTTCAAGCAGCACATCCGAAAAGGTTCGACCGCTCGCCATCTCCGTCAGTATGTAATTGGCTGTGCCATTAATAATGCCCGCCACCCACTCAATTTGATTCGCGGACAAGCCTTCGCGCAAAGCTTTTAGAATAGGTATCCCCCCAGCCACAGCCGCCTCAAACAACAAAGGCACGCCGACCTGTCGGGCTTGCGCGATCAATGGCGACCCAGCCTCCGCAATAAGCGCTTTATTGGCGGTTACAACCGGTTTGCCATTCGCCAACGCGATCTCAATCCAATCGCGTGCGGTGGTGACCCCGCCCATCAACTCTATACACACATCCACCTCAGGGTCACGCGCCACTTCAAACACATCTTGACTGACCTTAATACCCTGCTCAGCCAAGTCAGGCGCACCACGACGAGCCCCAACGTGTGTCACCAGCAAATGAATTCCAGAGCGACGGGCAATCACATCAGCATTCCGCGCCAACACCGTGACCACACTTTTACCAACCGTACCGTAGCCCGCTAGTCCAACACGTACTTCCTTCACATTATCCCCCACTCTTACTCACCGGTGATATTAAGACAAAAAGCGCTCTATTCTAACCGTTGGCCAGTCAGATCTCCACATTAGGGTTAAGGGCCTCACGCAGGCCAAAAAATACGCTTTCGTATGCAGTGTATGCGGCTGAACTGAGACCAGAACTGAACTTAATTTTTCGCAGCGGTTCCTGTTGGGTTTATCATGCTGAGATTATCCTGCTATAGGATCTAGTTTTGTATGGTGAGAGGCACTTGAGCATGACAGAAACAGCCCCTTTTTCAGCGGCCTGTGAAAGGAATAAAGGCTCAGCACGCCGTCCTTGTTTTGCACAAGTTGCGCAAGCCTACACGCAATTAACGTGGCAAACCAGCGATCAAGCGCATACAAGCGCATAGTAGTCATCATCGCACAATGCCAAAATGTCGAATGAGGGACATTCGTCCCTCCTCACTGAATTGACATAAGCTAGGGTTATGTCAATTTCCAATACTAGTCAATTTCCAATACTAAATGATGTGCTAGCCTAAAATTTCGCGCATTCTAGCGGTCACCCGGGACAATTCGTCTCAAAAACATTCGAACATGTCTGTTCGGATCCGAAGCCAGTCTCTCCTTTGCCGCCTCAGAGCTCAGGCTGAAGTTGCCCGCCAAGGCCATTCGAACCCATTTGTTCTGATCCTGCGCCAGCGTCTGCTGCGCCGCCTCAGAGCTCAGGCTGGAGTTGCGCGCCAAGGACGCTCGAACCTCTGCATTCTGATCCTGCGCCAGCACCTCCTGCCGAGCATCAGAGGTCAGGCTACGATTACCCGCCAAGGACGCTCGAACCCCTGCGTTCTGATCCTGCGCCAGTGCCTCCTGCTGAGCGTCAGAGGTCAGGCTGGAGTTGCCCGCCAAGGCCTCTCGAACCCATTCATCCTGATCTTGCGCCAATGTCTGCTGCGCCGCATCAGAGCTCAGACTGGGGTTGCTCGCCAAGCGCCATCGAACATGAGCATCATTACTATGCGCAAAAAACTCTTGCAGTGCTGGTGATATATTTTCATCTCTAGCCATTGCGCGTTGAGTTGCCGGATCTCTTGCGACAGAGCGCACACCATCATCGGACTGATAAAGATCCACGCTTGAATCAGTGCCTTGATTAATTCGATTTAAATTCGCTTGATCAATACTGTCAACGATTGAGCGCAAATCACGTGAAATTTGCCGCAACGTTAGTACTGAATCAGCACTCGCTACAGCGGCTATATCACACCAAATTTCCGGGGGAAATTCTACAGGGGCAAAAACACGCGGGAAAATAGTGTGATTGGCGACAGGTGCGCTTACGCTCGAATGACCAATAGAATTATCCATGCTGACTTTACCCAAAACGCGCTATTTTTTGATCAGAAATTGCATCAAAAATAGATCAAAAGTAAATATATTGTAATCTTTCTGGTCACCCTTTTAGCCATCCTGTAGCGCTCAGTTTTTTAACAGGCCGATAGGTAAAAGAGGGAAGGGGCACACGCTAATTTTGCGGTCTTTTTGAAATTGACATAAAACTATTCATATCAATTCTAGGATTCTGTCAATTTCCAATGCTAAATTACGTACTGATCTAAAATTTCGCGCTTTCTAGCGGTCAGCCGAGACGATTCAGCTCAAAAGCATTCGAACATATCTGCTCGGATCCTGAGCTAGTCTCTCCCCTGCCGCCTCAGAGGTCAGATTGGGATTGTTTGCCAAGGCCTCTCGAACCCATTCGTACTGATCTTGCGCCAGTGTCTGCTGCGCCGCATCAGAAGTCAGACTGGGGTTGCCCGCCAAGGCCCCTCGAACCTCTGCGTTCTGATCCTGCACCAGCGCTTCCTGCCGAGCATCAGAGGTCAAACTAGAGTTGCCCGCCAAGGCCGCTCGAACTTCTGCGTCCTGATCCTGCGCCAGCGCCTCTTGCCGAGCATCAGAGATCAGCCTAGGGTTGCCCGCCAAGGCCGCTCGAACCTCTGCGCCCTGATCTTGCGCCAGCGCCTCCTGCCGAGCA
>JARRRL010000066.1:0-9564 GCA_037380725.1 Gammaproteobacteria bacterium
GTTAACAATCAATAAGCTATCACTGACCCAGAGCGGGTCAAGCATAACAATTCATTACTCAACTATCAATAGGCTTATCAAAATAGACTCAATTAATTGCCAGGTTCGACGGATTCAACGCCTTCTAAGTATTGAAAGGGTAGGGTGCGGGCTAAACGAATAAAATCGCGAATAAATCGCGAATGAACGGCAATTCCGCTTGATGCTTTTGAACTGCCGCGTAGAGGGTACACCATAAGGACACATGCTATTTCACTTTCATACTATTTATCATTCATTTTATTTATCATTTGGCTGATCCGATGCGTCAAGGACTCCGGTCCAGTTAGGTACAGCGTCGTACGTCGGCGCAAGATGTCCTCCGCACAGCGAGCCCATTCTGTTTCACACAAGTAGCGCACTTCGGCTTCGGTCAAGCCACCGCCCAAGTCTTCGCCCAGATCCTCCCACGTTTGCGCGTCCCTGACAATGTGGCGATAGCGCGTCCCGTAAGCGCTCAACCAGCGTTGTCGAGTATCTTCAGGCACAAAGGCGCAACGTTGGTTTACTTCCGACGCCAGCAGCTCTGGTGGTTGCTCACCACCCGGTAAGGTCGCGTAACGCGTCCAAGGTCCCGATAAATGAGGAAACACCGGCTTCAGGGTGTTCAGAGCCGTTTCGGCCAATTTTCGATATGTTGTCAGTTTTCCGCCAAAAACGCTTAACCAAGGAACACCATGGAGCTGCTGTAAAGACATCGTATAGTCGCGCGTGATCGCGGAGGGATCATCGGATTCGTCGTCACACAAGGGGCGTACGCCCGCATAATGCGCCACAATATCAGCGCGAGTTAATATACGTTTAAAATGATCGTTATACACCGCGAGTAAATATTCAATTTCATCGTCATCCGTATTAACGGTTTCGGGCGAGCCCGTGTGTACTTTGTCCGTTGTGCCAATGAGCGTGAAATCATTCAGGTAGGGGATTACAAACACGACGCGTTTGTCTTGGTTCTGCAGAATGTAGCACGTTTCCCCTTCGTAGATACGCGGTACAATCAGGTGGCTACCTTTGATCAATCGAATTCGCCGTGGTGAAGCTAATTTCAGCCGATCTTCAATAAAGGTCTGCGCCCACGGACCGGTGGCATTCACCAAGCAACGTGCGCGCACACAGCGGGGCTCTGAAGCGGTGTTGTCCGAGCTGTTGGTTTCCGCTGAGCCAGTCCCTGCGGGAACATCTCGCAACATCACGTGCCACAAACCATCCTGTACAAAGGCTTTTTCGCAACGCGTGTAATTGTCGATTGTGCCGCCTTTTTCGCGCAAAGCCTGCAAGTTTGCGATCACCAAGCGGGCATCATCCACCCAGCAATCGGTGTATTCAAATCCACGCACCAAGTGTGATTGCAGCGGACTGCTGGCATCAAACCAAAGGCCGCGCGAAGTGGCTAAAGTGCTGCGTCCCCCCAAGGTGTCATATAAAAATAACCCGATTCGGATAAGCCAGGTCGGGCGCAAATGCGGTCGATGCGGTAAAATAAAGCGCTTGGCTTTAATTAAGTGGGGGGCTTTTTTTCGTAAAATATCGCGTTCAGACAGGGCTTCGCGAACCAGTCGAAATTCGTAATGCTCCAGGTATCGTAAACCGCCGTGAATCAATTTACTGCTGCGGGAAGAGGTGGCGCTGGCAAAATCATGCTGCTCAACCAGGTGCACTCGTAAACCTCGTCCCGCGGCGTCCAACGCAATACCCGCGCCATTTATGCCACCGCCCACGACCAATAAATCCACGGTAGGTAGGTTTTTTTCCAATGTAGCAGCTCCCCAATTCGAAGGCCTACGTTCATCTGATGAGTGTAACCCGATTTTGGTGCAACCAGCAGAGTTAGCGTGAGCGTCCCAAGGAGTTGCAGTCGCTCGCGTACCTCAGTACTGTAGGGCGCACGCGATCAGCGCAACATCAGGAGGACGTTACCATCATGGACGATATACTTGCTATTGATCAAGGTACTACCAGTACACGTGCGATGATATTTAGCCCAACCGGACAAGTACGCGGTCAACATCAAATGTCGTTTCAACAGTTCTATCCACAGGATGGATGGGTGGAACATGACCCCGAAGCCATTTGGCAAACGGTGCTCAAAACGGTACAGGGTGCCTTGGACGCCGCCAATATGGAGGCAAAAGACCTGCGAGCGTTGGGCATTACAAACCAACGCGAAACCGTTGTGATGTGGGATCGCGCAACAGGAAATGCCATTTACCCCGCATTGGTTTGGCAAGATCGCCGCACCGCCGATTTTTGCCACCGTTTACGTGAAGATGGCTTGGAGCAAACCGTTCGACACAAAACTGGCTTATTGCTAGATCCCTATTTTTCAGCCACTAAAATTCGCTGGATACTGGAAAATGTGCCAGGCGCACGCGCACGCGCTGAACGCGGTGAATTGGCGTTTGGAACGATTGACACTTTTTTGGTTTGGCGTTTAACACACGGGGCAACGCACCGCACGGATGCCACCAACGCCTGCCGCACCTTGCTGTTTAATATACACGAACAACGCTGGGATGAAGACTTACTCTCCTTGTTTGGCATTCCCGCCGCACTTCTGCCGGAAGTGGTGGACAATTGTGGCGACATCGCACTGAGCGATGCGCGACATTTTGGCTGCGCCATACCCATCACGGGCATGGCGGGGGATCAGCATGCGGCCTTGGTTGGTCAAGCGTGTTTGGAACCGGGAATGGGTAAAAGCACCTACGGCACCGGTTGTTTTTTTATACTGAATACAGGGGAAAACTGCTTGTTCAGTGAAAACCGCCTGCTGACAACGCTGGCCTATCGTTTGGAAGGTAAACCCACCTATGCCATTGAAGGCAGTATTTTTATTGCCGGAGCAGCGGTGCAATGGATTCGCGATCAATTGGGCTTGGTGAAAAACGCGGCGGAAACACAAGCCATTGCTGAACAAACCCCCGTCGATCAGTCGGTATATCTGGTTCCCGCGTTCACGGGATTGGGAGCGCCGTATTGGGATCCCGATGCGCGCGGCGCTCTATTGGGTTTGACGCGTAACACCAGCGCAAACGACATTGTGACGGCAACCTTGCAATCGGTATGCTATCAAACGGCAGATCTCATTCACGCTATGGAACGAGATGGCGCCACACTCGCCAACACGCTTCGTGTAGACGGTGGCATGGTGGTAAACGATTGGTTTGTTCAGTTTTTGGCCGATGTACTGGATAGAACCATTGATCGACCTCGCATCACGGAGACGACGGCCTTGGGTGCCGCTTATTTAGCGGGTCTGGGAGCGGGTGTACACACGAACCTGTCGGTATTGCGGGATCACTGGTCCTGTGACGCTTCTTTTAAACCTAAAATGCCAGCAGAGATGCGAAATAAGCTTTATCACGGGTGGCTGGAAGCCGTCAACCGCGTTCGAAGCAAGCGATAACACCCGATCCTGGTCTTCCGCGTGTCTTCTTGGCGTCTTCGACCTATTATGGTGGTATATGTATGGTGATATGTGAGCCACTGGAATACGCGTTGATCGATGATGACAAGCCGAGACGATTACGACGACTACAACTGCGATTATGACCACAAGCACGGCGTCGACTCCTGTCGATTTTGGAGCAATGTGCCGCCAATGCCCACCAATCAAGCACCCCGTTGGCACTCCGAGTTAAGCTGGGTAAGCCTGGTTGTGGCCTTGCAAATTGGCTTTGTCGCCAGTGGCGTGAGTCTCGGCTTGTTGGTGGTGGACTGGCGCTGGGTGCTGGCACTTGGGTTTACTCAAGCGACGTTACAGGGTGTTTTTCTCCTTTTATATGCCAGTGGATGGCTACGCGTTTTTCCGCTTAATTTGGTTTTTCTCGTGCATCAAGTGTTGACCGGCGTTACGGTGATCGTGACGGCGTGGCTGGCTCAGCCGTACTCATTCGAATTGATGTTGTTTTACATCCCCTTAATTATAATCGGCTACAACGTAAGCGGTGTGACCAGTAAGGTTGTGATCGCGTTGTTGGGTTGTTTGGGGTTTCTAACGGTGTTAGCGATTCAACACGTCCCCCTTTGGGACAGCCGCAATATTTTACATCAAGCGATTTTGCCTTTTTGGCGCTGGTTGAGTTTTTTCATGTTGAGTGTACTGGCGTTCATCACGTCCGTGTTGAGCGCGTATTTGTATCGCCTCGTCGAAAATAAAAATAAACAATTATTGGCGGCATTACGCACCAATCAACAACTCACGGTGATCGACAACATGACGGGGCTGCATAATCAACGCTACATGATTGAGCAAATCGAGAAACAAAAAAACATCGCGGATCGCGGCGAATACTGTTTTGTGCTGGCGGCAGTGGCCATCGATCATTTCCAAACACTGGTGGACACACACAGTGAAGCCGCCGCAGACGATGTGGTCATTTCGGTTGGTAAAATATTGGACAGTCACATTCGAAATGTGGATGTGGGATCGCGCTGGGACAACGATGCTGTTTTTTTAATCCTCTTGATCAACACGTCGGTCGATCGCGCTAAATCGGTGTTTCAACGCATCAGTCAAGCGGTACAAGATCGTAATTTTTTAAGTGTTGGCGTGGATGATACGGTGACCGTATCCATTGGCGCCACGCAGTATTTGTGCATTGAAACCTGGGAAAGCATCGCGCAACGTGCTTTGCACGCACTGAAGACGGCCCAAGACAGAGGGGCGAATCAAATTGAAACGGTCTTACCCACCACCCGTTGCGTAGAGCTGGTTCGTGATCGAGACGATCGATTGAAACCCTTGTTATAAGCTCACGTTATAAGTTCATGTTATAAGTTCATGGCGTTACGACTCGAGTCGATGCGCCAGTTCACCGGCGCTATATGCCGCGCGCGCGTGCGGGTCGGGGTGCAGCATGTCACGCACACACATCGCCACCCTTCGAGATGTGAGGTGTCCTAAAAAGGAAGGGGAGGGCCGTTTTTGGTGGGCCGCATTCAGCATTTTCTCGTGCGGCGTTGCACCGGTAATCCACCGTTCAGCCGTCAGCAGTTCGTAGCACAAAATACCCATTTGATACACATCACTCGTCCACGTCCACGCTTCACCACGCGCTTGCTCAGGAGACAAATAAGACGGCTTAGCAATCCATCGTTTGCTGTTTGGGGTCGGTGATTTTCGGTAATGTGCGCAGCCAAAGTCCACCAATTGTGGGCCAAGCTGAGGCGTATAGATAATATTTTCCGCACTGATGTCGCCATGCACCACCGCGTCGTTTTTACTGTGCAGGTATTCCAATTGATGTAAAAGTGCGCGGACGATACCCAGCACCGTGGTGTGCGCGCACGCATCGCCATACAATTCACCACGTTGAGCAAAAGCCATTAACGGTTCACCCGGTAATTGGACATAAGCCAGAAAAGCGCGATCATCGTACATCCCGTCTGCAAACAACTGCGGCAGCATTGGGTGCCTCAAACCACGCAATACGTCGATTTCAAGCTTAAACTGCTGCGCCAGAGCCTGATGACTCAACCAGTCAGGTCGAATCATTTTAATGATCAAAGTCGGTGCTATTTCGGAGCTATTGTGCGCTTGGAAAACATCGCAAACGCCCCCATGTGCGAATGGTGTTAATTGATACAGGACGCCACGAATAGGTAAATACATGTTTTCGAGCATGTTATGAGCAGTCCGTGGTGGATCATACTGTTTGCAAAGTGCGCGATACGCCTCTGTACGCTTGTTTAATGCGGATTGGCCTAATACGGATTGGCCTAATGCAGATTGGTCTAACACCGATTGCGGTGCAGAATGTGTCGCAAATCGAGCCAAGCCTGGAAACCATACTTTCTGGAGCCAGGCTGTATGCAGCAGCGCCATTATCTGTCATCCTATCTGTGTTACGATCTGTCTGTGTTACGATCTGTGCTACGCTGAATTTTACTTATAAGTCAGTCACTCTATTCCTTCCAGTGATAGTGTGTATGGCTTTTGTCTTATTATGGCTATTTTTAGATCAGACTTCCGAAGCCTGTCACGAACCTCGTGTGAGCACAACAGTGCGACAACGTTCAAAAAAAGCGTGGCAGATCAAGGGATATCGATTGAACTTATAACCAACAAAATAAAACAAAATCCTCTTAGTGCGGGCCAAGCTGATTTTGTAACATGAGCGATAACCGATAAGGTAAGGTATGCTCAGCATCGCTTGAAATAGGCGAACACATCGGTAACGGTTTAACAGATAATGAGCGACAGGAGACGTCGCCGCAGCTCCTATTGCCGCACACCGCTGTTGTAACAACTGTAGTAGTAATAACTGCAGTAGTAACAACTGCAGTAGCTGCTGTCGTAAGAGCAACCCAAACGAAAAGAAAATGAATTACGTCTTGCTGTAGGAGACGACGAAAACATGACCATGCAAGTTCTGATTGAGTTGCAGGACGCCGAAGGTGGACGTCAGCGATATACCCTCAGTCCCGGCCAATATTATTTAGGAAAAGCTGACACCTGCGCAATATTATTGAACGATCCGCATGTGTCGCGACATCACGCGACCTTAGAAGTCTCCGATACGGATGTTATTTTAACCGACAATAACAGCACAAATGGTACGTGGTTCGAAAACCAGCGTATCCTTAACCCCATTTTGTTGCAAGCCGGTGACGTCTTGCGCATGGGGACTATGACACTGGTCATTGTTGAAGCGCAGGTGTCTCATGCGGAGGCCACAGCGTCTGATCATGCACACGCACAGTCTCCTTTGGATGCGGGGCTGCAAGACGATGCTTTGGACGCGTACCCGGATGCTTCGGATACGCTGCCAGACCCATTGCAACCCTCATTGCAAGTGGCGCAAGAAACGGAGACAACGGAAAACCCCGACGTTGCCGCGAAACCATCTGCTCAAGCCGAGCCTTCGGTAGCCATTGACCCTGCTCTAAGCCGAGCGCCGGTGGAATCGCCACTGTATTATGAGGCAGCGCCAGCTACGAATTCGCCCAATCAAGCTGCCACAGCAGCATCAAGCGAAAAAACGGAGACCACGCAAGACAACGCGGCTTATCAACAAATACCAACGATGCAAGCCCAATACGCCGCACAGGTAAGCGACTCTCAAATTATCGCTGGACCCGCTGGTAAATCCACCTCCGCTGATGAGCATGACCCCAACGCAATGCGGAACCAAGCGGAACAATTGATCAGTTCGCTGAATCCGATGTTTATGGAAGGGATAAGCAACTCCGATAAAGCGGCTTTTCAACAAAAAGTCATCGCAACCGCACAGCAAATGGTGGCGCGTGAGTTGGAGCGCATTGATCAGGAAATTCGGCGTCGGCCATCTGGTCCAAAAATCAGTGATGCTAATTTAGATTTGGTGAGTTTTGGTGATCTGCAAGCGCTGATGGACGATGATCAGATCAGTCAAATCATGGTCAATGGCCTAAACGGTGTTTTCGTCGATCGGCAAGGGCACTTGGAGCAGCTTAAATTTCAGTTCGATGGGCAGGACGCCATCGAAAAATTGATTTTTAAGATCATCGCACCCTTGGGCTACGATCCCAGCAATGTGGAGCCTATGCTCGACATCCCTCTACCCGATGGCTCGCATTTAAACATTGTTTTTCCACCCATTGCCGCAGAAGGCCCGTTAATCACCATCCGTAAAGCGCAGAAAATGGAGTTCCGTGCTGAACATTTTTTGCATTACGGCAGTTGCGCACAGCAAATGTTGCAATTTTTAGCACGGTGCATTGCGAAGCGGCGTAACATTGTGATTACGGGCGCTGCGCAAAGCGGAAAAACGGCGTGCTTGAACGTGCTGACTCACATCATGAACCCGATTGATCGTGTGGTCGTCGTAGAGGATGTACCCGAATTGGCGGTGGATATGCCCCATGCGATACATTTACAGGCCGGTCAAGCTCGTTTGCAAGGACTACCGGGCCTGAATACGCAACTCTTGCTGAATAACGCGTTCAGCATGCGTCCCGATCGCATTGCGTTAGGCGAGTTTCATGGTCACACTGCGCTCGACACCCTATTAGCGATGAACACCGGTCAGTGCGGTTTTTGTACCACTTTTCAAGCCCACTCACCACACGATTTGATACGTCGAATCGCTTTAGGTGTGATGATGCGGCAACCTGATTTACCCACCGCTGTGGTATACGATCAAATCAGTACAGCAGTTAACATTGTGGTGACCATGACCCGATTCCCCGACGATACCCGAAAAATAAGCGATATCGCAGAGGTGGTTGGCGTTGAAAATGGGAAACCAGAGGTAAAATCCGTATTTCGTTTTTTACCAGGCGGAGTGAATGAACAGGGTTTAGTGTGGGGACGCTACCAAGCAACGGGATACATCCCCAGTTTTTATCGTCTCACAACACCCGGAGAAGAGAGCGAAGATTTAAGTATTTTTCGAGCAGATCAGGAACCAACAGAAGCACAACACGTTCAATCACAATGATGATTAATTAAACACAATTAAACAAACATTCATGCGTTTAACATCGTGATGCGACTGGGATGAGTATGTAATGGGGTACTATGACGGAGTATGTAATGGTGCCCCTGAAACGTGTACCATGAGAGAGTGCTGGTACAACAACAATGCTGGTATAACAATGCTGGTATAACTGCGGCTGGTTATAAACGGCTGGTACAACTACGAAGAGGGTGACAGTACAATTTGAAGTTTAGATGTGTTGAAGTTTAAATGCATTAGAGGCTTATCGTTTGGCAACACTGATGACAATATGACAACAATATAAAAGAAGGTTGTACGCGAGACGGTTATGGCTGCAGAACAGACTGAGTTCGCCACAGAACCGACGCCGGTTTTTGAAGAAACCGCATCGACTCAGGGAGATCATTCCACGCTTGCTGGCGGCAGTACCGCGCGCACCAGCACCGGCGCTGTGGACATCGATCCGGCAGGGGGACAATCCGTCTCCACTCCTTCCCCCAATAGTGTTGCGCCCAACACGCCAACGACTTCCAGTGCTGATGGTGGTCGTGATGACGCTGGCAGTGATGTGTTTTTTCTCTCTGATGATCTGTTTACAAATCGATCGTCTTCTTCTGCTTCTGCATCGACCTCAAACGCTTCGGAACGTAGCAGTGGTCTCGTGGATGACGACGATGAATACGAGGAAAGTGATGATCCGTTCACGGCGGCCATGTTGTCCGCCTTGGAACCCGAGCAATCGCAACCCGCTATTTTGCAGAATCTGGACACGGGTGAGCAGATTGCGCTGCACAATTTGCCATTCACCATTGGCAGCGCTCCCTCAAACAATTTGGTTGTTACTGGAAAACAGGTTGCCGCCAAGCAGGCTCAGATTGAAAATCAGTTTCAGCGCTACGTCATTCAGGATCTCACGCGACACAACAATGCTAAGCGGAATGAAACAGACCATCCTGAGATGGGTGGCGTTAAAGTTAATGGTTATCGAGTTGAGAATGTGCCGCTGGAGGAGGGCGATGAAGTCTCCATTGGCGAAAACACGTTTGTGTTTCACCCCGGAGTGTTAGTAGCCAGAGAAACGCCGGACGAAGCAGAAACA
>JARRRL010000067.1:0-9529 GCA_037380725.1 Gammaproteobacteria bacterium
TATTGGGCGGCATTTGTCTATTCCATTGGTTTGCGCAGCAACGCCGATTGACGACGCCTTGGTATGTGCTGTTCTATATGATGGTTTGCCTGATGTACGTGATTGTGATGGTGACCTTGGTGGTTCTGGCTGTGTTGGACAGTTTTTTTAATGTTCGACAGCGCCTGGTTGCCACGGGGAAGTAATGCGAGCCCGTTTTATCAGTACCTTGGTTTGCGGGTGAATGGTTGAATGGCTCCGTGACTGAACGGAGTGAGCGTCATACATGGTGTGTATGCATTGTGCTTGTAAAACGAAGCATTTGAGCGTGGTGTTCGAATGTCGAATAAATGAGTCGTATAGATTGTTAGCAGAGGCGGTATAAAATGAGTAAGACGAAAGTGGATGTGATCCTCCTGGAGAACATGCGTAATCTGGGGGCGCTGGGTGCCACGGTTGCGGTTAGTGGTGGTTTTGCGCGTAACTATCTCATTCCCCAACGCATTGCTGTGCCCGCAACGGCTGAAAATGTGGCGGATTTTGCGGAGCGACGTGCAGAGTTGGAGCGTTTGGCCAATGAAAAACTCAGCGCCGCGCAATCACGTGCGGATGCGATCAGTGGCAAAGATGTGACTATTCCTGCGAAGGCGGGTGATGAAGGCAAGTTGTTTGGTTCCATCGGGACACGCGATGTGGCCAACGGTATTACTGCTATGGGTTTTGAGGTATCCAAAAGTGAAGTGCGCATGCCTCACGGTTTGATTCGCAACGTGGGCGAATACAAAATCACACTTCAGTTCCACAGTGAAGTATCAACTGAAATCACGTTGAATATCGTGCCTGAGTAGTGAGTCTGTGATCGACAAGGCGCGCTTGTAACACAAGAACCCCAAGGGATACTTTACGCTCTTGGGGTTTTTTTGCTTTATTTTCTTCTTATTTTATTGCTTCTCCATTTTGATGTGCATGTCAGATTGTAACAAATAAGTCGTTATCGAGTGATGGGTATGTCTTTAAAGTTGGGATTACTGGGGGCTGGTATTCAAAGTTCGCGAATGCCAACATTGCAAAAATACCTTGCTGATTTGTCAGGTGTTTCCCTCACTTATGAATTGCTGGACAGCGCTTCCAACGCCAACTTTGTTTTGATGCAGCAGTTACAGGATGTCATTGGTCAGGGTTTCCATGGCATAAACGTGACGCATCCATTTAAGCAGCGTGTTCATCCCGTGGTGTCGCAATCGCTTGTTCCAGATCAGAGTCAGATTGGTTCATATAACACCCTATTGTTTAAAAACAATGAAATAGTTGGCGCCAATACCGATCATTCTGGTTTTATCCGGGGCTATAAAAACCGTTTTTCTAATTCTGATCCTGGGACTGTTTTACTCTGTGGTGCTGGTGGCGTGGGGCGAGCGATTGCGTTCAGCTTGGTTCAGTTAGGGGTTGTTAAATTTTACATTTTTGATATTGTCGCCAGTCAGGCTGATTCATTGTGCAAAACTTTAGAAACGCTGGGCGTTTCGGCCATAGCCATTGCAGAAAAAGATCTGCTTGAGGTGATGGTGTCGGTCGATGGTTTGAGTAATTGCACAGCGCTGGGTATGCATAAGCAACCTGGATCGGCCTTCCCGGAACAGGCGATTGGGAATCAGTCATGGGTATTTGATGCCGTTTATACGCCGCTTGAAACGGAATTTATTTTGAGGTGTAAGAAAGCGGGTTTGCCGTGTTTGACAGGGTTTGATCTTTGGTTGTTTCAGGGCGTTGATGCTTTCAATATTTTTACCGGCGCGCACATAGACGTTGATCAAGCGCTTATACAAACAGCATTTGGTTGGCTCGATTGAAAATTGTGTACGATGCGTGTGCGATAAACATCGTTTGGGTAGACCAATATTTTGTCAAGCACTGACTATTCGGGTAAGCGCTTGTTGTGATTTAGGGCGTTGACGTATAATGTACTAAGCAGACATTTTTCATTCCTTCTAAGAATTGATTTTCTCCTATTTCTTTATCAGAGGCGCCGTTTATTTCGTAATATTTATCGCCTGATTTAATGAAATACGTATAGTGTCCGCTGGTTGTAGACTCGGTTTTCGTGCCCGTATAGGAAACAAAGGAACTAACGGCGTATTTCTTATTATTAGAGTCAAAAGTTGTTGGGCGTATGCTATCTGGCACTTGTTTAATCTGATTGTTATGATCGAACTCCGCTCTTTGAATGTGGAAGTAGAGGTTGTCGGAGACCGTCGAATGATTGGTTGGTTGGTGTGGTAGGCTATTTTGGTTAATTTCGCAAGGTATTAAGCAGCTTTTTTCTGCAGCAATGTCCAGCAAAAGATCTAAGACTTCGGCGGCGTCTTGTTGGTTTTTGTTATCTTTTACGATGCTGCACTTCTGTAATGCTTGGCGAAGGTCGTCTAAATTGACGACTGAATTATTTTCCGATGCGTCTCGGTATTTTCTCAAGGCAGTAAGCCAGGCATTTTTTATAGCTTCGAAATCTTTCTTGTTTTGATCTGTTATTTCATCGTTATTAATATTTTTGCTGAATACCACTTTGCCGAGAGGTGTGTGCGTTAAGAATTGGAAGAGGGCATTGAGATAGCACAAGTTATCTCCGCCATACAACTTTGCGAAATTGAATCGGGCTGCATCGAATATATTTCTGGTGTTGGCTTTGATGTTCTTGAATAGGGGGAGATCACAGGCGTTTTTGTATTTTTCTTGGTGATTATTATCAGTGTTATTCTTAGTTTTGAGCTTCCATGCGTCATCTTCCCGACTGAACTCCAGTAAAACAGTAGTATTAGGATTATCATTGGAGAAAGCTGGTATAGCTGGTATATTCAGCGTGGTTTCTTTATCGCTATCTCTGAAATCCCTGATGGTCATCAGGCGAGGTTTATCGCTCGGTTTAATAGCTATTTTTAAGTGGCGTTCGATTGGTGTAGATACGGATGATAAGCACCACTTAATGTTTCCAGTATTAGATTGGGTCAAGTCTAAGTAGCCGACAATTTTATTGGGTGGTTGAGTGTTGGAGGTGATGTCGATCTTTTTCCACAGCGTGCCCATGTTGCTATTATTTGTGCCGGAATTTTGGTCGACTTTGACTTCGACTTGTCGATAAGGTTTTTTGCTGAACAGGTCTTGTGAATTTAAAGTGCTATCTGGAGGCATACAATTTCCGCCGTCTTTGATTTGTTATTGTATCGATATGCGTAATGTTCGCTTAGGGCGTTGTTATTGGTGCTCATCTCTTTGTGTGTATTTGGTCCCCTATCTTACCTATGATAACGAATTTTCACGCAAAACCAATAGTCTTCTGATGCGAATTTTTATAGGGCGTTAGAGTCTTAACCATGCAGTAAGTCGCCGACGTATATTGCCCAACGCGATGCGATTGCCGGGTGACGATTGTTATATTATCATGTTAAATATAGGGTTTTTTGATGGAGATCCAAGCTCCATCCGTTAATCAGTATGTCAGTAAGAGGAGGTTTACTGATTGTCAGGCTAAAAAATGATCAATTACTAGATCAAGTAGAAAATGCGCTTTCATCAATTTGGCGTTGAAGTTGGGCGTAGATAGCATTACACCACGCTCGCACATGTAGGTGTGATCATTAAATATACAATTGTGTGCTAAAATACGCTTCGCAAATGTATGTATTACTTATCGGTTTTCTCGTGCACTTGTTATGATATTTCACATTTTTTTCTATCTTCTTCAGAGCTAAAGTTGTGGTGAAGGCTTCAAAACCAGTGGGGCTCAGCGGGGAGTGTGAGCGCGGTTTTATCGTGGCGTAAACGCGGCTTTTGTGTTAGCATTTTTCGCATATTTTAACATGGACTTGACCAAAACTGTGGGTTGAAATGCGTGACGTAGAAGCATTGAAAAGAGAATTTTCCGCCGCCGTCAAAGCGCTTGAGCACGCCACTCAGTTGGAAGCTTTACGCGTTGCTTACCTCGGCAAAAAGGGACTGGTTCGGGATCTGTTTTCTGGGATGAAGTCCAGCCCGAAGGACCAACGCGTGGCGTATGCGCAGCAACTTAATGCCTTTAAAGCATACATCGAAACGACCTTGGAGCAGGCGGAGTGTGCTTTCAGAAAGCAAGAAACGGATCGGCGCATTCGAGAAGAATGGACAGACTTGTCCCTACCCGGAACCACGAACCGGCTTGGCGCGTTGCATCCCTTGACCCAAATAGAGCGGCATTGCTTGTCTGTCCTCAATATGCTGGGCTTTCAATTCGAGGATGGGCCAGAGGTCGAGACCCCCTTTCACAACTTTGACGCGTTAAATATTCCTGAACATCATCCCGCACGCGATATGCAGGATACGTTTTGGTTAGATGGCGGATTACTGCTGCGTTCCCATACCTCCACCGTGCAGGTGCGTGTTCTGGAGAAACAGAAAGAACTTCCTATTCGGATTGTCTCTCCGGGTCGTGTTTACCGAAACGAAGCAGTGGATGCCACGCACTTAGCGTGTTTCCATCAATTTGAAGGTCTCTGGGTCGACAAAGGGGTGACCTTTGCCCATTTGAAAGGTACGCTTGAGTTTATCGTCAAGCATGTCTTTGGCGATGAGTGGGCATGTCGGTTTAAACCCAAATTCTATCCTTATACGGAACCGTCTATTGGGGTGGATATTCGTTCTAAAACAGATGACGCGACTTGGATCACCGTTTTAGGTGCGGGGATGGTGCACCCCAACGTATTTAAAGCAACGGGATATGACCCGAATGAAGTCAGTGGGTTTGCGTTTGGGTTGGGTGTTTCACGCATGGTGACCATGGCGCATCAAGTTGAAAACATGAAAAGCCTCTACGAAGGCGATTTGCGAGTCCATCAAGGATTGGCGAGAAAGCAGTACCGCTGAGAGGTGTTTGCATGAAAATCAGTGTTAACAGTTTACGTCAATACATTGATTTACCAAAAGATATCAGCCAAATCAGGGATTTAATGGAAGACCTGGGTCTTGAGGTAAAACGGTCGGATGATTCCCCAGGCGATGTCATTTTTACCCTTGAGCTTTTGGCTAATCGCGGTGACCATCACTGTTACGCGGGTTTAGCGCGTGAAATTCATGGACGTACCGGTTGGCCGATTTTCCTCCCAACGCTTAGCAACCAGCATGAAGTAGGAAACAGAGGTCTTGCTCGCGTCGAGACGGCGAATTGCCTCAATTATGTTTTAATCGAGCTAAAGAAAAACACCGCCGCCTCTGTGGCGCTTTCTCCTGACAAAGCGAGAATAATTGAAGTCTCTGGCACGAATTTGGTCTCTGCCGCCGTTGATGTGACGAATTTTGTTAATATTGAATTGGGTCAACCGCTGCACGCCTTTGATGCCGATAAAATAAAAGGGCAAATCCACGTTCGAGAAGCCATACCAGGCGACAAAGCACAGTTGTTATTCGAAACTGAAACCTGTGATGTACCGGCGGGTACGCTGGTGATCGCTGATGATGAGAAAATAGTAGCGATTGCTGGTGTCATGGGTTGTGAAGACGCTAAACCGACGGACGACACCACACGTCTCTACGTGGAGAGCGCGACCTTTGATCCTGTGAAAGTCCGCCAGGCGGCGCGTCATTTTGGGATCCAGTCTCAATCTTCTCAGCGATTTGAGCGTGGTGCTGACCCAGCATTAGCCATAGACGGTGTGAAAAGAGCGATTGAACTGTTTGATCAACTCGGCTGGCAAATACAGGAACCTCTTTCCCTTGAGACAGCATGGAACCCAGAACCCTGCGTTTTGCCCCTCAACACAGCTGATGTGAATAATTATTTTGGATCGAATTTTTCCGATGAAATTATGACTGCTGTATTGGAACGGTATGGTTTCTCCTTGAAGAAAGCCGGAGCGGTTCTCGACGTTACGGTGCCGTCCCACAGAATATGGGATGTCAAAGAGACCAGGGATCTCTATGAAGAAATTGCGCGAGGCATTGGGTATAACGCTTTACCGGCTTCGTTGCCGATTGTGGCAGGTGGTGTGCAACCTCAAATAAGTCTGCAACGCAAGGAGCGAGTGGAGCGGCTCTTGATCGGGGAGGGTTTTTATGAGGTTTTCACCGATGGTTTTTACAGCGACGCGCATCGTAGAAAAACCGGAATCACGGAAGGGCATCCGCTGTGGCGGCACGTGAGTATCTTGAATGCCGGTGACCGCTCGTATTCTCTACTTAAGAACAATACCGTAACGCAAGCGGTGGAGCTGGTTTTGACAAATAGCCATGTCAAAAACCAAAACGTCAAAGCGTTTGAGTGGACGCGCACCTTTCACGCGAATGCGTCGGCTGAAAACGGCGTATGTGATGAAAAACGAGTCCTGTGGGCCATTGCTTACGGAGAAAGCAAAACGCCCACTTGGGATGGCAAGGGAAAACCTGTTGACGTTTATTATTTGAAAGGTTTAATAGAAGAGATCTCGAATCTGTTGGACATTCCCTTAGAAATCCAACAACGTGAGCAAGATGATGACTTGGCTCCTGTGGGGCTGTGTTTGCATCCAACGCGCCGCGCTGAAATTATTTGGAATGGCAAAACGGTGGGTGTTTTTGGTGAAGTGCATCCGGATGTGTTGGACGCTTGGGGGGTAAAATCGGGTCGACCCTGTTTTATCGAGCTTTCTCAAGAAATATTGGAACTGCCTTCCGCGCAGCGAGCCTATGTGCCGCCCTCTAGCCTGCATCCGGTTCTTCGAGATGTGTGCTTGCTTTTGCCGCCAGGACTCCCGGCGCGTCAGGTGGCGGATGATATGCAGCGTGAGTCCGATTGGCTGTCAGCGGTTGATATTCGCGATGTGTTTAACACGCCGACCACCACGGCTGGCAAAAATGCCGTCACGTTCTCGTTGAGCTACAGCTTGGAAAAGGCGCAGAAAACCCAATTCACTGGAGAAGAGATCAACCAGGAAACGGAGCGTGTGGTCGAGATGATTTTGAAAACATATGAAACTGATCACCTTGAGCGGCGATGAAAGATCAGTTGAATGAAATTGATGTAAAAGTCGACGCAAGATTACAATTTTACAATTCATTTTTTGGAAATTGTTTGATTTCAACGCGCAGTGTCTCGTCATCGTCTTTTTGAATGAGGCGCACCATGAGATAACGGTATGATGGGGCGAGCCAAACTGTGGTGATGCGCTCAGGGTTTTCGTGCTGTTTGATGACTTTAATGGTGGACAGTTTACCGTTTGGTGTTTCCAGTAATTCTTCTCCTACGATCTGATAGTGATGTATGCTCACTTTGTCTTTGTGTATGGCGGGCAACGTGAATGATGCTTCGCCTCGGCTAACATGACACTGTACACTGAATTGCTCTGATAAGCGGTCTGCCAGTGAGGCGGTCTCGATGGCCAGGGGAGGGTGCTGGTCGTCTGATTTTTCGAGTGTATATGTGACACGTTTGTTTGGCCAATCGAAATGAAGAGACCAAAATTTCTTTTTCCCAAAAACAGTACGTTTATAGTAAAAGTGCTGTGATTTGACGTCACAGTCTTGCAGGGTAAAGCGGCTGTTTTCTTCCACGGAACTGGCGAATGCTTTGGCGTGTGTGTGGGCTTCCCATTCGCCGTTTTGGTTTTGCCTTAGGGCGCGCGTTATTTTTCCTTCAAAGGGAATGGCGCTGGAGCGGATGCTGTATTTCGCTTCAAAAGGCGTCAATATGTTGGGCGGAGCCGTTGCTTTTGATAAAGGCGTAGAGAGGACCGATGAAGTTGAGGTTATCAAGAATGAGGCCGTCAAGAGTAGAATGCCGCGCAGAACGCGTGCTGCATGCTTAACGGCTGTGGCGCCGTTGCATAGGCGTGTGCTGTGGTGATGGGTTTGATCATGGACTGTCATGGTTTGGGATAGTGCGCCTATGTGCGATAAACTGTTTTAGTTAGGAGAGCGCCTGTTTGTTTAGCCTGTGTTTAGGATGTGGCGTGGGGTAACACGCGACCGGTTTCTTGCCAGTTTTGCCACGCTTGCTGGAGTGTTTCGGCTTCCAAGCAACCCAGTGGTGCTGCGATGCTTTCTGAATTGACCGATGTATTGTACGGGAGTTCCGCCTGGTTCAGAACCCATGCGATTGCAAAAGGATACAATTTGTGTTCTAAGTCCTGCACGCGGTTTTGCAACGAAGCGGGCGTGTCATTGGGCAGAATGGGTAATCGAGCTTGTGCAATCAGTGGACCGGCGTCGAGTTCGGGAACCACCAAATGGACGCTGCAGCCGTGCTGTGTTTTCCCATCAGCCAGCACGCGTTGATGCGTGTGCAATCCACGGTACTCGGGCAGTAGACTCGGGTGTACATTAACAATTCGACCCTGCCAAGTCGATATAAAATGGTCGGTTAAAATACGCATGAATCCGGCCAATACGATCAAATCGATGCGGTGAGCGAGCAGTGTTTCGGACAGCTGTGTGTCGAATGCGGCGCGATCGCTAAACACGGTGTGATCGATCACGTGCTGGGGGATTCCAGCTTGTTGCGCGCGTTCCAGTGCGTATACACCGGGTCGATTGCTGAGCACCAAAGCCAGTTGACCCCTGTGTTGACACGAACTTTGATGTGGCCAACTGTCAATAAGTGCCTGCAAATTACTGCCGTTTCCCGATACCAGGACAGCAAGGCGTCGTGGATGCTCTGCTGTTTCGGAGGCGATGTGGGGCTGGTCTGTCATATTTAAGTGATCCAATTAGAGACAGCGTGTATCCCGCATTGTCTGTGATGATGTCTTTGATCATGTGTAAATGTGATCGTGTATAAATGTGATTGTATATAAATGTGATTGTATATAAAGAGGCGTGCAGCCCGCCCGTGAGGGGGGCAAGCTGCGACGGCTCAAGCCGTGAAGTCTACGCGCAACTGGAATAGGCCACTTGCTGCTGTGTCGTTTGTGTGGTGGTGGGTGATTGGCGCAGTTCACCCACTTGAAACGCTTGAATCGATAAGGTGTTTAAAATAGACAGTGCTTCGGCTGCTTGCTTTGGCGGCACGATCATCATCATACCGATGCCACAATTGAATGTTCGATACATTTCGTTGATATCATTGCCCGACTGATTTTTCAGCCATTCGAAGATGGCTGGCCATTGCCAGGTGGACTCGTCGATCCACGCGATGAGGTCAGGTGGCAGCATGCGTGGGATATTTTCCGTTAAACCGCCGCCGGTAATGTGCGCGATGCCTCGCACATCGATTGCTTTGAGTACACTCAGGACTGGTTTGGCGTATATCTGGGTGGGTGTTAAGAGGTGCTCGATAATCGGTTTGCCATCCAGAAAGGCTCTTGGGTTTTCCGTGCGCTCAGTGAGTAAGCGCCGAATCAGGGAGAATCCGTTGGAGTGAGGGCCGCTGGCCGGGAGGGCGAGCAACGCGTCACCCGCCTCAGGTGTTTTATAGGTCAGCAGTTGCGACTTCTCCGCAACGCCAACACAAAAACCCGCTAAGTCGAAGTCTTCGCCATGGTAGACACCGGGCATTTCAGCGGTTTCGCCACCGATTAAGGCGCAGCCCGCGTACTCACAGCCGGTGGCGATA